>JBOHXO010000442.1:0-1635 GCA_050737475.1 Chthoniobacterales bacterium | reverse complement strand
GGTCCGGGCCGAGATCCTGATTGGAAAGTTGCGAAGCGCTTTCGTCCGACATTTTTTGGTCGGCTCCGAGGTCCTGGTTGGAGAGTTTTTTGGCGCTCTCGTCGGACATATTCTGGTCGGGTCCGAGTTCCTGATTCGCGAGGGCTTCCGCGCTTTCCTCGGCGTGCAGCCGCGGGAGGAGCGGGGCGGAGAGGGCGAGCGTGAGGAAAAGAATGCCTGCGGGGATGCGCTTCATGGCAATCACTCCACCACGGGAAGGCGGAAAATCAAGCCCGATGCGCGGCGGCGGGGAAGGAAGCCGATGTGCGGCGGCGGAGAAGCCGATGTGCGGTAGCGAGGGAAGCCGATGTGCGGCTAAAGCGGCTCGTGGTAGTCGAGGTCCTTGCCGTGGGTTTCCGGAAGGCCGGCGATGGCCCATGCGGCGATGGCGATGCAGGCAGCGCCCACGATCGCGGCGGCGGGCAGCATGCCGAGGGGCGTTTTCAATTGGGCGAAGGCGAGGGAAATGGGAACGAGCGAGGCCCGGACGAAATTCGGGACGGTCGTGGCGGCGGTCGAACGGATATTCGTGCCGAATTGCTCCGCGGCGATGGTGACGAAGATGGCCCAATAGCCGATACCCACGCCGAGCGAGAAAATGATTCCGTAGAAGACGGTGCTGGTGACGCCGCGGGCGAGGAGGTAGGCGGTGAGAGCGGCCAGCGTGATGCCGAGGAAGACGCCCACGACTTTGCGTCGCGAGCCGATGAGCTGGCTGAGGGTGCCGCTTGCGAAATCTCCAACGGTGAGGCCGAGATAAACCAGCGAGACCGCGTAACCGGCCTTGATTTCGCCCTGCACGCCGAGTTGCTTCGCGAATTCCGGCGAGAACGTGACCATCACGCCGATCACAAACCAGCTCGGAACGCCGATGAGAATGCAGCGGAGGTATTTCAGGAAACGCGGGCCGTTCGTGAAGAGCGCGAGGAAATTGCCACGCGGGACATGACGCGCCTGCAATTGCCGGAACATGCCGGACTCCGCGACGCTTACGCGCAGCATGAGCAGCAGCAAGCCGAGGCCGCCGCCGAGGAAATACGCATTTCGCCAGTCCATGTGCGTGGCGATCCAGCCGCTGGCAATCCCGCCGCTCACGCCCATCGTGGCGACGAGGGCGGTGCCCCACGCGCGATTTTCCTTCGAGAGCAGCTCGGAGACGAGCGTGATGCTACCGCCGAGTTCGCCAGCGAGGCCGATTCCTGCAATCACGCGCAGCACCTCGTATTGCCACACGGAGGTGATCATGCCGTTGAGGATGTTTGCGACCGAGTAGAGGACAATCGAGCCGAAGAGCAGGTTCACGCGGCCGCGCAGGTCGCCGAGGATTCCAAAGAAAATTCCCCCGATGAGCATGCCGATCATCTGCAGGTTCGCCAGATGGATGCCGAGGGCGATGTTGTCCGCGCCAGTGACGCCGAGCGATTCGAGGCTGGGTTTGCGGATCGAGAAGAAAAGCGTGAGGTCGTAGATGTCCACGAAGTAGCCGAGCGCGCCGACGAGGACGGTGAGCTGGAAGATTTCGCGGAGCGGGGATTTTTGGTTCACGGAACGTCGAGTGAAATACATGACTCACGCAGAGACGCAAAGCCGCGGAGT
>JBOHXO010000441.1:0-12241 GCA_050737475.1 Chthoniobacterales bacterium | reverse complement strand
GCTCGACCACCGGTGCCTGCGAGGCGGCGGCGAGCGCAGCACGCTCGGCAGCGATGAGTGGCGCCAGCAATGCCTGCTTGCGCGCGATCACCGCATCGGGCGAGGTGTTCGTATCATTGTCGATATTTGTGAGCTGAGTCTCCACAATCGAGACAGCTGCCGGCTGCCCGCTAGGGTTTTCGGCATGCAGCGCAGTGCAACATGCAAGCATTACGCAGCTTAAAAAAATTTTCGTCATTCGGAGTTTCTGGAATGGGGGTTGGCAAGTAGTTAGACAAAGTAAGACACAAAATCAACCGCTATTCGCAGATTATGCGTCACAATGCTCTTCCGCTGCCTCTCTGGCAAAGTACGTCAGGATCATATTCGCTCCCGCACGCTTGATCGCCAGCAACGACTCGTCGCGAGTGCTTTTGTAGTCAAGCCACCTTTTTTCGGCGGCGGCATGGATCTGGGCGTATTCGCCGGAGACCTGGTAGGCGGCGATCGGTAACAACGTCGTCTCGCGCACCGCGCGGATCACGTCGAGATATGGCCCGGCGGGCTTGACCATGACAATGTCCGCCCCCTCATCCTCATCCAGTTGCACCTCGAGCAGGGCCTCGCGAATGTTCGCCGGATCCATTTGATAACCGCGCTTGTCCAACGACGCGCCTCCCGCGTTGTTCCCTTTTAACGCGCCTCCCGCGTCGTTTTCTTTTTGCGACGAAGTCTTGCTCCCGACCGCATCGCGGAATGGTCCGTAGAATGCCGACGCGAATTTCGCGGCGTAGGAAAGAATCAGCGTCTTTTGAAACCCGGCTTGATCGAGCGCCGCGCGGATCGCCCCCACCCGGCCGTCCATCATGTCGGACGGAGCCACGATATCCGCGCCAGCCTTCGCCTCGGCAACGGCCAGCGCGCAAAGCGCCGCGACGGTTTCGTCGTTGGCCACATCGCTGCCGTCCGGCAGGAGAATGCCGTCGTGGCCGTGATTCGTATAAGGATCGAGCGCGACGTCGGTGATCACCAGCAACTTCGGCAGCGCGCGCTTGACTGCGGCCACAGCTTCGAGAAGCACATTGTCAGCCGACGAGGCGTGCGTTCCCGTTGCATCTTTTTTCGCGGCCTCGATGCACGGAAAAATCGCCACGGCCCGGAGGCCCGCCGCCGCGCACGCCCGGCATTCCACAATCAGCGATTCCACGGAATGGCGCTGCACCCCCGGCATGGAGGCGACCGGCTCCGGCGCTCCGTCCCGCACGAAAAGCGGCTGGATCAAATCCTCCGGACGGATCGTCGTTTCCCGAACCAGCGCGCGGATCGCGGCGCTCGAACGGTTGCGCCGCATCCGGCGCGGCAAGTCAAGACTCATGGCGCGGATATCGCCGCCCACGCCCGCCCGGTCAAGCGGCAACGCACTCTTGCGTGCCGGGTGCGGCCCGCTATCGTCAGCGGTTTCTTCATGAGTCTTCTGTTCGCATCGGCCATTCAATCCGTCACCGGCTTCTTCCTCGCCGGTGGAATTTTCATGGTGCCATTGGTCGTCGTCTCGATCCTCGCGACCACGGTGATGGTCCTGCGCGGATTCGCACTTCGCGAGGACACGGTGCTTCCCCCCGAGGTCGAGGAGGAAGTGCGCCGCCTGCAGCCCGGCGACGAACTCACGCCGCTCACAAAACTTCTCCGCGCCCGACCCTCGCCGCTCTCGCGCATCCTCGGCACCCTCATCGCGAACATTTCCTGGCCGCGCACCGACAACGCCGAAACCGTCCAGACCCAGGCCCGTCACGAAACGGCGCGCATGGAAAGCGGTCTCGTCATTCTCGAGATGACCACCGGCGTCGGCCCGCTCATCGGTCTGCTCGGCACGCTTTCCGGCCTCGTCGGCATGTTCAGCAACATCGGCGACGGCGATCCCATGGTGATCGCACGCGGCATTTCCGAGGCATTGAACACCACGATCATGGGCCTGTCCGTCGCGGTGCCCAGCATGGTCGCCTACAATTATTTCATGCGGAAGATCGAGGTCATGGCCGTCGAGATGGAGGCCGTCGCCGCGGAGTTGCTGAGCAAGTGCTACCCGCATCCCGACCAGCAGCCGTCCATCGAGGCCTACGAATGAGGTTCTACACGCGAAAACGCCGGTCGCCGGTGATCAACATCATTTCGCTCATTGATATCCTCGTCATCCTGCTGATTTTTTTCATCGCCACCTCGACGTTCAAAAAGAAGCAGCCGCAGCTCAAAATCAATCTGCCCGACTCGAAGACCGCGCTGCCGTCCGAGGCCAAAAGCGACGAGCCGCTCGTGCTGCGCGTCAAAAATGCGGACGCCATCTCGCTCGACAACAAACCCATCACGATCAAATCGCTCGCCGCCGCATTGCAGGCCGCGCGCCAGGCGGCGCCAGGCCGCACCATCGCCATGCAGGCCGATCGCGAGGCTCCGTTCGGCGTCGTGGTGCAGGTCCTCGACGCGCTCAAGCAGGCCGGAGTGAAAGACATTCCCGCCTTTACGCAACCGGAACCAACCCCAAAGCCCCCCGGCAGTTGATAGTTGATGGTTGAGAGCTGCAGACCGGCTGCCTCCCAATCCAAAATCCAAAACCGAAAAATTTTCCCATGATCCTCCCCATCGTCGAATACGGACATCCCGCGCTCCGATCGAAAGGCCGCCTCATCGAAAAAATTGACGGACGCATCCGCAGGCTCGCCGACGACATGATCGAGACCATGCACGACGCGGGCGGCGTCGGACTCGCCGCGCAGCAGGTCGGCCTGCCGCTGCAATTATGCGTCATTGACGTGCTCGATGCCGAGGAGCCCGGCGGAATGTTCGTCGGCGACGAAGTCGCAGCGCTCGAGGAATACATGCCGCTCGTGCTCATCAATCCCGAGGTCGTCAAAACCGGCCCCGAGGTTTCGTCGAGCGAAGGCTGCCTCAGCTTCCCCGGCCTGCTCGGAAAAATTCCGCGTCCGCCCGAGGTGCGCGTGAAGGCCATCACGCTCGAAAACGAAACGCTGGAGTTCGGCGCGACCGGCCTCCTCGCCCGCGCCGTCCAGCACGAGCACGATCACCTTCACGGTATTCTCTACATTGACCGCATGGAGCCGGACGATCTCAAGGCTCTCGAGCCCGCCATCGAAAAATTGAAGCGGCGAAATTCGATCTCCTGATTTTCATCACCCGCCGGGAAATTCCCTCATGCGCCGCCCGCTGACCTGCTTCATCGCCTTCATCGCGGCTTATCTCGCCGTGATCGGCTTCGGCTGGTTCCGGCAGGCGGGCACGGACAACGAACTGCTCGGCCACGCCGCCAAGATCGGGGCGATCGTGGACCTGCTGCGCTCCGGCGACTTCGCGTGGTTCCCGCAATATCTCGGCGGCGCGCCCACCGCGAGCCTGCTGAGTTTTGCGCTCGCGGTTCCCGTCTATGCGCCCGCCCTCTGGCTGATCGCCGACCCCGCGACCGCAATGAAGGCGACCGCGCTAGTCCTCCTCGCGCTCGGCGGCTTCGGCGCTTTCGCATTCGGCCGGCGCCTTTCCGGTGAAAGCTGGGCCGGCTTCGCCGTCGGCTGCGCGTGGCTGCTGGCTCCGCAACTGCTGCAGCGCGCCGGCATGCTCGAGCACATGACGATTCTCGTCGCCATCCCGCTCGTGCCGCTTGCCTTTCTCGCCATGCTTCGTGTCGCGGAGCGCGGCGCACTGTTCGACGCAATCCTCCTCGGCGTCGCCTGCTCCGCCGCCTTGCTCGCATGGAGCAAAATGGGCGCGACACTCGTCATTCCCCTCTCCCTTTTCGCGATCTGGCTTTTTTTCGCGCGCCCGGCGTGCCGGCTGAATCTGCTTCGCGGCCTGTTGTGGGCCGTGCCCGTGGTGATTCTCCTCGCGGTCATCCCCTTGATTCCGCTGCTGCGCGAACGCGCGTTCATGGCTGTGTTCGAAATGGACCCGTTTCGCGCGTGGCAAAGCGCGTATTCCATGAAGAGCGGCACGGCGTGGCTGGATCGCGCCGGCGCATTGTTTCAAAGTCTGCCGCTCACCTTTCGAATTGATCATGGAGGCTACTACCTCGGTCTCGTCGGCCTGGCGGCGGTGGCGTGGACGGTTTTTACAACATGGCGAAACGACCGCCTGCCGCGCGAGGTCGCGATCATCCGCGTTTTCCTGATCATCGCGCTCACGATGTCGTGGATTTCCTTCGGCCCGCGCAACGTGCTGCAGGGCCATTTCGAGCTGCTCACCGGCGCGGCGCAATTTCCGGACTTCGCGGTCACGCTGCACTGGCTCGTGCTCGCGGCGCAGGGCGTTTTCATTTTCTGGTGCCTGCCCATGCGGCGCTGGCGCGTGCAGATATTCATCGTCGTTTTCGCGATCTATCTTTTCGTGCCGGTCTTCAAGCTGCTCGAGCAGCTGCCGCTCTACGCGGATCTTCGCGCGCCCGATTCGTTCTGGATTTTGAACGGCTCGTTCGCATGGGCGGTCGCTTCGGCGCTGGCCGTCGTGTTTGTGCTGCACCGCATTTCGAATGTCCGCCTTCGCGCGTCTTTCGGCGCGCTGGCGCTCGTCGCGTCATGCGCGGATATCTCGCCCTATTTCGGTTGGTTTTACCGCGACGGCATTGCGCCGAAGATCTTCGCGGATTATCGCGCGGTTGCGGAGCATTTGCGCGGAGGAAAGGGCCGCGTGCTTCCCGTGACGACGCGCTATTTCTATCTCGATCTCCCCGCGCTGGCCGGCCGCCCGCTCTCGAACGAAGCACTCAATCACTACCTGATGCCGCGCGACACCGCACGGATGCAGGCCGCGGCACGCATGTCGGCGACGGGAATGCTCGCGTATTTCCAGCTCGCAGGCATCCGGCATGTGCTCCTCGACACTGCTTCCGCGGACAAAGCGCAAAAATGGTTTCGCAGCCTGCTGCCTGTGGAATTTGAGAACGGATCCTTCGCCGTGCTGTCAAATCCCCGTTCGCTATATCCCGGATTTTTCGCTGCGGCCGCCGTCCCCGCACCCGGCGGTTACGACGAATACATGCAGGCGCTCGAGCAGGCCAAGGCGCAGCGACTTGTGATCGCCTCTCCGCCTGCGGGTTTGAATCGCGCCGCAGCGACGGGCTTTACGCGTCTGGATTTATCGCGGACGAGAACGAACGGAATGGTTTCGTTTTCCGCACCGGGAAGGGACGGATGGATCGTGCTCAGCGAATCGTGGCATCCCGATTGGAAGGCGACCGTGGATGGCCGGCCCGCCCCCGTTTATCGCGCGGCCGGCGGCTATCCCGCCGTGCAGGTCGGCACGAAGAATCGCGCGGTGGAATTTCGATTCCGGCCGCCTGCATGGGTTGCGGGATGTCTCGTCACCGGCTCGTTCGGCTGGCTGGCAGCCGTGCTTTTTTTGGGAACCGCGCGCTGGCTTCCCCGAAAACTGCGCACGCACATCCTTGACGAGCGCGTCGTGCCGATGGCGCATGTGCCGGAAATCCCACGACCGCCGGTGAGCCGCCCCCTTGCGCTCATCCCGACCTACAACGAATCGGAAAGCATTGTGGAACTGCTCGATCGCGCGCTTGCGGCAAATGAGGAGTTGCACGCGCTGGTCATTGACGACGGCTCGCCGGACGGCACCGCGGCACGCGTGCGCGGGCATTCCGCGTTTGGCGGCCGCATCCACTTGCTCGAGCGGCCGCACAAGCAGGGACTTGGCTCCGCGTATCGCGACGGCTTTCGCTGGGCGCTCGAACGCAACTACGACGTGTGCATCGAAATGGACGCCGACCTTTCGCACGACCCCGCGGATATTCCGCGTCTCCTCGCCGCGCTCGATGACGGCGCCGACGCCGCCATTGGCAGCCGCTATCTCGACGGGCTGCGCGTCGTGAATTGGCCACGCCATCGTTTATGGCTGAGCACCGGTGCCTCACGCTACGTGCGCAGCCTCACGCGGCTTCCGCTCACCGACGCGACCAGCGGATTCAAGGCCCTGCGCAGCGCGGCGCTCGAGCGCATTGACTGGCAGCACCTGCGCGCCGACGGCTACGGCTTCCAAGTGGAATTGCACTGGCTGCTTTGGAAGGAGGGTTTCCGCATGGTGGAGGTGCCCATCGTCTTCACGGAGCGTCGCGCGGGACGCACGAAAATGACGGCCGCCATCGCCGTGGAAGCCGCATGGCGCGTGCTGCAACTCGCGGTGATTGACACGCCGCGCGCGAAATCATGAAGGACCGCATTTTTCAACGCGCGGACTGGATCTGCGGCGCCATTGCGACGCTCGTCTCGTTCGTCGTGTATGCATGGACCACGGCGCCAAGCGTGACGCTTCTCGACTCGGGCGAATTCATTGTCGCCGCGCAGCATTTCGGCGTGCCGCATCCGACCGGTTATCCGGTGTGGACGATGCTGGCGTGGCTCTTCCAGCTCATCCCGCTGGGCAATGTCGCGTGGCAGCTAGCGCTCTTCAGCGGCGTATGCGGCGCGCTGGCCGTCGGACTGGCGACGATGCTCATTCGCAACAGCGTGCTATGGATGCTGCCCGCCGCGGGCGCGACGGTGGCGGGCGTTTGCTCGATTTCGATGGGGCTCGTTTTTGCGTTCAGTTTTTCGATGTGGTCGCAGGCCGTGATCGTCGAGGTCTACACGCTGCATGCCCTGCTCATCGGCCTCTACCTCACGAGCCTGTATATGTGGCTGCGCAGACCGGAGCGGCTGGCGGGATTGTATTGGAGCTTCCTCCTCATCGCCCTCGCGTTCAGCAATCACCAGCTCACGCTCGTGTTCATGATTGCGCCGCTGCAATTTTTCATCATCGCGTTGTTGCGGCGCGACTTGTTCTGGGACCTGGCGCTGGCGCTCGCGGTGTGCGCATTGATCGGCTACCTCGCGTTCGCACGGATGTCGGAGGATGCCGTGGTGCTCACGGCGGCGCTGCGTCTCGCCTGGCTTGTGCTCACGATTTTCGTGATCACGCTCGTCGTCAAACGCGGCCGTCTCAAGTGGTCCCTCATCATCTTCCTGCCATTCGTCCTGGCCATTGGACTTCTGCCCTACGCCTACATGCCACTCGCATCGGCGACCAATCCGCCGATGAACTGGTCCTACACGAAAGCACCCGACGGATTTTTCTACTCCTTCAATCGTTCGCAATATCCCGGCACGCTCTCGGGACTCAGTCTTCGCGTTTTCAGCAAGGTGCTCGGCGTTGCGGGCGGCGCGCAGGATCAAAATCAGGACAGCGCCGGTGCGATCTTCGACGAACTGCGCGACTGGTCGGGATTTTTCTGGATGCAACTGGTGCGAAGTTTTTCGCCGGCGTGCGTGGTGTTTTTCCTGGCTGCGGTTCTGGGAGTTTTTCGAAGACCGCTTGCCGCGCGAACGTGGATTTATCTGCTGACGGTGGCGTTCCTGCTCGCGATGGGATTGCAGCCGGTGCTCGAGCACGCACGCACCGACAACACCGCATGGTGGGGCCAAATGCCCTACCACACCTACACGAATTTCATCTTCGCGGTGATTTGCGGAATCGGCGCGTGCTTCGTGTGGACGTGGCTTGCGGAGCGGCGCGGGATCTGGCGACGCGCGGCGTGGGTGCTGTTGCTGCTGCCATTGTGGCCGGTCACATGGAACGGCGCGGAGGTGAGCCAGCGCAACCACTGGTTCGGCTGGAAATTCGGCCGCGACATGATCGCAAACCTTCCGAAAGGCAGCGTGATTTTTGGCGGCACCGATCCGGGACGCTTCATTCCCACATATTTGATCCTTGGCGAAAGCACGCTGCCGCCAAGTCGCAAAATTGATCCCACTTTCGATCGTCGCGACCTTTACATCATCACGCAAAACGCACTCTCCGATCGCTATTACCTGAACTACATTCGCGATCAATACACCACGAGCCGCCCGCGCGTGAGCAATGCCTTCGAGCGCTGGCTCGGAAGGGACAAGGCCTATCCCGACAAGCCGCTGATTCTCCCATCCCTTTACCAGATGCAGCAAATTCGTCAGGAGACCGCGGCGAAAGTTCGCGAGAGCGGCGAAGCGCTTACTGGCCCCGAAGTGGACCAGGCCTCGCTGGCCGGCGTGGCAAAATGGATCTTCGACAGGAACAAGGCGGAGCACGCGTTTTACGTGGAGGAAAGCTTCGTGATGCGCTGGAGCTACAACTACGCGATTCCGGAAGGTCTGCTCTACCGGCTGACTCCCGAGCCGTTCGACAAGCTTCCGGAGGATGCGGTGAAAAAGGATTTCGCGTTTTGGGATCAATACGTTCCGGCCCTGCTGCACGATCCCGCGTATCGCAGCGACTACGATGCGCAGCGGAGTTTTTCGCATCTTCGTCTTACGGGCGGCGCCATTTACGAATATCGCGGGTTGATGGCGGAGGCGGAAAAGGCCTACCGCCAGTCGCTCGATTTGTGGAGCGGCAGCATTGATGCGATCACAGGGCTCACGCGAATCCTGTGGGCACGCGGCGAATTCGACGAAGTCATCGCGCTCTACAAACGCGCTGCGAAGGACGACCCGAACAGCGCGTCCATCCGCGAGGCGGTGACATGGGCGGAGTTCCGAAAACAATCGCAGCTCGAGCTCGATGCGTTATTGCCAAAGTGGAGAAAAGCACCCGACGACATGGCCGCGCTGGAAAAAATTCTCACGCTCTATTCGCAAATCAGCGAGGAGGAGAAGGTGGATGAGGCGCTCGCGGAGGCTTACGGAAAGCTTGGCGACAATCCCCGGTTTCTTTTTCTCGCGGTGCGGGTTTCCGAGGCGCAAAACAAATGGCAGCAGGCAGCCGACGCGGCCGGCCGTTGGAGCAAGGCGGACCCGCTCTCAACGGAGGCATTCTACCGCCTCGCCCGCGCGCAATTCGTGCTCGGAAATCAAAAGGAGAGCATGCGCTCGCTCGGCACCGCGATGCGACTCGGAGGCGTGGTAATTCGTGAACGCCTTTTCACGGACCCGGTTTTCAAGCCGCTGAAGGAAGTTCCGGAATTGAAGAAGCTTATGGTTGCCCCTCCGCCGGAGACCAGGCCCGGCAATCCCGCGCCGTAAAGGCGATCCCGTCCCGTAGAGGCGATCAGGCCAGCTCGTCCATGGACGGGCATGTGCAGAACACGTGGCGGTCGCCGAAGACGTTGTCAATGCGCGCCACCGCGGGCCAGAACTTATGATCCTTCAACCACGGCGCCGGATATGCCGCCTGCTCGCGCGAATAGGAGCGCGTCCACGAATCCGACGAAACCTGCCGCGCCGTATGCGGCGCGCGCTTGAGGGGGTTGTCCTCGCGATTCATTTTGCCTTCCTCGATTGCGATCAACTCGCCGTGGATGGCAATCATCGCATCGCAAAAACGATCCACCTCCGCTTTCGATTCGCTCTCGGTCGGCTCGATCATCAACGTGCCCGGCACGGGCCAGCTCATGGTCGGCGCGTGGAATCCAAAATCCATGAGTCGCTTCGCGAAATCCTCGACCTCGACGCCGGCGCGATCCTTCCATTCGCGCACATCGAGAATGCACTCGTGCGCCACGCGGCCATTGGCACCCTTGTAGAGCACTGCAAAATACGGCTCGAGGCGGCGGGCGATGTAATTGGCGCTCAGGATGGCCACCTTTGTCGCAGCCGTGAGGCCGTCCGGTCCCATCATCGCGATATACATCCACGAGATCACATCAATGCTCGCGCTGCCCCACGGCGCCTGCGACACCTCGCCGATGGGCTGATCGCCGCCGGTGGAGATCACCGAATGTCCCGGCAAAAATGGTGCGAGATGCGATGCCACGGCAATGGGGCCGACGCCAGGGCCGCCGCCGCCGTGCGGGATGCAGAAGGTTTTGTGGAGATTGAGATGGCAGACGTCCGCGCCGATTTCGCCGGGCCGGCAAAGCCCGACCTGCGCATTCAAATTCGCGCCGTCCATGTAAACCTGGCCGCCCGCCGCATGAACGAGCTCGCATATTTCGCGGATCGTTTCCTCGAACACGCCGTGCGTGGAGGGATAGGTCACCATGATCGCGGCGAGTTTTTCGCGATGCGTTTCGATCTTCGTGCGAAGGTCACCGACATCAATGTTCCCCTGCGAGTCGCACGCGACGGGCACGACGCTCATGCCGGCCATCACCGCGCTGGCCGGGTTCGTGCCGTGCGCGGAATTGGGAATCAGGCAGACCGTCCGCGTCGTGTCGCCACGCGAATGGTGATACGCGCGAATCGCGAGCAGGCCCGCGTATTCGCCCTGCGAGCCGGCGTTCGGCTGCAGGGATGTCGCGGAAAATCCGGTGATTTCGGCGAGCCACGATTCGAGTTGCGCGAAGATGCGCTGGTAGCCCTCGGCCTGCTGCGTGGGCGCAAACGGATGAAGCGCGCCGATGCTCTCCCACGTCACGGGATACATTTCCGCCGCGGCGTTCAGTTTCATCGTGCATGAGCCGAGCGGAATCATCGAGGTCGTGAGCGAAAGGTCGCGCGACTCCAGGCGCTTGAGGTAGCGCATCAGCTCGGTCTCGGTGTGGTATTTGTTGAAGACCGGGTGCGTGAGGAAATCCGATTTGCGTGCGAGATTTCCAAGGCTCTCATCCGATGCGCAGTCCTCCATCGTCACCGGATTGCCGTGGTTGAAAATCTCTGCGAATGCCGCGAGCGAAGCGGTGGTTTCATCGAGGGAAATCGTGACGGTGTGGTCGTCGAGCGCGCGCAGGTTGATGCGGTAGCTCTCCGCGAGGCGCAGGATTTCCATGGCGCGCACCCGGCCGAGATTGACGCGAATCGTGTCGAAAAACGGCTCGTCGGAAACATCCCAACCGAGCTTTCGAAGTAATGCGGCAAGCTGGCAGGCTTTTTTGTGAACGCGCTGCGCGATGGCCTGGAGCCCGCCAGGCCCGTGATAGACCGCATACATCGAGGCGATCACGGCAAGCAGCACCTGGGCGGTGCAGATGTTGCTCGTCGCCTTTTCGCGGCGGATGTGTTGCTCGCGGGTCTGGAGCGTGAGTCGAAGTGCGGGGTTTCCCTCCGCGTCGCGTGAGACGCCGATCAACCGCCCCGGCATGCGGCGTTTGTGCGCGTCGCGCGTGGCGAGATAGGCGGCGTGCGGACCGCCGTAACCGAGCGGAACTCCGAAGCGTTGCGACGAGCCGACCACGATGTCCGCCCCGCATTCGCCGGGAGGTTCGATCAACGTCAGCGCCAGCAAATCCGCCGAGACCACGGCGAGCGCCCCCGCGGCATGAATCGCCTCGATGAGCGGCTTGAGCGGCCGGATTTTTCCATCGGTCGCGGGATATTGAATGTATGCGCCAAACACGCCTTCGCTGTGCGACGCGAATTCGTCAATCGGCCCGACGGCGATCTCGATCAGCAGAGGCTCGGCGCGCGTGCAAAGCAGGGCAATCGTCTGCGGGTGGCTGTCGTCGGCGACGAAAAAGCGACTTCCCTTCCCCGTCTGGTGGCACATTACCATTGCCTCTGCGGCGGCGGTGGATTCGTCGAGCAGCGAGGCGTTGGCGATTTCCATCGCGGTGAGATCGCAGACCATCGTCTGGAAATTCAGCAGCGCTTCGAGACGGCCCTGCGCGATCTCGGCCTGGTAGGGCGTGTAGGCGGTATACCAACCCGGATTTTCCAGGATGCCGCGGCGGATCACCGACGGCGTGAAGCACGCGTGGTAGCCCATGCCGATGCAGGATTGGAAAACCTTGTTTTCGCCGGCGATGGTGGCGAGATCGGCCAGTGCCTGCTCCTCGCTGCGTGCGGCCGGGAGATTGAGCGGCTGCTTTGTGCGAATGCCCGCGGGAACGGTTTCGTCAATCAGCGCGTCGAGCGACGGCGCGGCGACCGTGTCGAGCATCGCCTGGATTTCGGCGGGTTGCGGTCCGATGTGGCGCCGTGAAAAACGGCCAAGTTCGAAAACGGAACTTTCGCTCATTCCGAAATCTGCGCGCGGTAGGCCTCGGGGGTTTTGAGCGAATCGAGTTCTTCGGGGCTCGAGAGTTTGATTTTGAAAATCCATCCCTCGCCAAACGGATCGGTGTTCAGCAGCGCGGGATTGGATTCGAGCGCGGCGTTGGCTTCGACGATCTCGCCGGACACCGGCGTGTAGATGTCGCTGGCCGCCTTCACGGATTCCACGACCGCCACGGCATTGTGAGACGCAAACACGACACCCGCTTTCGGCGGCTCGACGAACACGATGTCCGTGAGTTCCGCCTGGGCATGATCCGTGATGCCCACGGTGCCGATGCCATCGGCGACGCGGATCCATTCGTGGC
>JBOHXO010000440.1:0-1565 GCA_050737475.1 Chthoniobacterales bacterium | reverse complement strand
GTTCCATGGCTGTGGTGTCCTCTCGAGGGGGATCGCTGGGGGCGGATCGATAGGACGTATAGAGGTGATCATTTATCCGAAAGTATGGCAACGAAAAAAGGCGTTGTTCATCCTTGGGACCTGTATTGACGTCCCTCCTGGGAAAGTAATCAAGCGAAAGTTGCGAAAATTGCAGCCTTCAATGAATGAACCAATTTCACGGTCGAGTTCACGGTTGGAGTCGTTTTTTGTGCAAAACCGTGAAAGGCGGTGAAAACAAAAGCTGCCCGTAGAGGCCGAATCCATCAGCATTCGCGCCGATTTGAAAACGTATGCAAAACCACGAAAATCGCCCGGATTGATTTAGAAATCCGCTGCTCTATCCCCTGAGCTACGGGCGCATTAAAAAACGGCCGCAATATGCCAGACTTTGTGCATTCAGGGAAGGGCCTTGGATTTGATGTCGCGGCGGTGGCGAACGGATGCTGCGAAATTTTGCATTCGCCGCCCGGCCCTTGACGCTGTAAGGAAGGCGATTGTTATGAGGATCCGATTGGGAATACTGCTTTCCTTGGCGATGTGCTCAATGGCCATGGCCGACGCCATTACGAGCAAGGACGTGACATTTTATACGTCCGAAGCGGCGAAGTGGGACGGCAAGAAAGTGACGATCATGGTGACGGGGTGCTCGTCGGACACATCGCTTTCCAAGGATAAGAAAACGACGATCTTCTATGTCTACACGATGAACGGTGACATCTACGTGCACGTGCCGTCGGAGAAGGCCAAGGCGTTCATGAGGCGCTACTCGAACATCACTTACGGTTACCAGCGGAGGATTCTGGTGGGGACGTTCAAGGCGGACGGTCCCTACATCGAGGCGATCGATACGACTTCCGCGGCGAAGTAACGCCTGCACGAATCGGCGCGATTTTCGCCGCGACCGGAATACAGCCGGGAAAATGCGTGCCGAAAGAGGGGATTATTTTGCTGTAATAGCCGCTACGTTAGCGTATAACGCAGATGGTTCCCCACCACCCCCATGAGCATGATAATTGGTTTTGTGTGCCTCGCCGGCGCAGTCGCCGTTTTCGTTGTATGCCTTCCAAAGGCACTGAAGGAAAGCGGTGCAAAGCAGCGCACGGCGCGTTTGAAGCCCGCCTGCGAATGCGGAAAATCCGGCCACTGAGTCGCGCGTTTTAGCGGAAGGTCGCCGGCTGTCCGGTGGATTCCAGCACGGAGAGCCACAAATCGCCCTCCGGATCCACGTTGCGCCGTGCTGCCGTGGCGAGACCGACCGGCACGTGCACATAGGTGCTGTGCCAGCGCGCGACGATCAGCCCCGTCTTGCCGGCCATCGCGGCATGCACCGCTGCCTGGCCGAGCCGCATGCAATAGATTCGATCCTGCGGGCAGGCGGGAATGCTGCGAATCATGTAGCTCGGGTCAATGTATTTGAGCGTGAGGTCCGTCTTGCAGCGGCGGAAGTAATCCGTGACTTCGTCGCGCAGAAACATCCCGATGTCCTGCAACCGCGCATTGCCGGAGGCATCCTTCGCGCCGGACTCCTCCATGAAATCCTGCCC
>JBOHXO010000439.1:0-3260 GCA_050737475.1 Chthoniobacterales bacterium | reverse complement strand
AATGGAAACCGCAACCGCGCGAGATCGCAGCCGTCGAGTATCACACGAGCCTGCCACGCGGCGCCTCGCCCTCGCTTCGCTACTTCTGGAAACTGCTGCGTCCGCGCGCGCGAACCCGATAAAAAGGGCATTGACGGCTCTCTGAAGCCGCCGATAGGTTGCCCGTCCGCTCCTGATGCCGATTAACCGCCTCCGGGCGGTAATGATCAAGTTGTCCGCATGGCAGAAGAGCTCGCATACGTCATTTTGACGCCCTACTCGATTCGCAAGTCGCGAACGGGCGGCATCGTCTCGCGATTGCTCTCGCGCTCGGGACTGGAACTCGTGTCCGGCCGCATGTTCGCGCCGAGCCGCGAGCTTATCGAGGAATACGCGAAGACGATCGTCACCGAAGCGGACCCGCGCCATCGCCGCACGCAGGAACTCATCCGCGAATACGTGCTCAAAAATCTCGCACCGAATCCCGAGGGCAAGCGCCGCCGCGTGCTGCTGCTCGTGCTGCGCGGGGTCAACGCCGTGAGCCGCGTGCTCCACGTGGCGGGTCACATCGTGCACGAACGCACGGCGGGTGAAACGATCCGCGACACGTATGGCGATTACCACGCCGACAGCGACGACGTCCTCTACTTCGAACCCGCCGTGCTCTGCGCGCCGAATCGTGAGACCGCCGAGGCCGACCTCAAGCTTTGGGCCCGCCATTCCGACACGGACGGCGGTGTGCTCGAAAACATCGTGCCCTACCCCGAGGACATTGAGGTGCAGAAGACGCTCGTGCTTATCAAGCCCGACAATTTCCGTTTTCCGAACGCGCGCCCCGGTGGCGTGCTGGATCTTTTCTCACGCACCGGCCTCTCGATCATCGGCTTCAAGGTCCACCACATGAGCGTCGCGCAGGCCGAGCAATTCTACGGCCCCGTGCTCGAAGTGCTGGAAAAAGTCTTTCGCGAATCCGCCGGTCGCCGCGCGCGGCTCGTCGTCGAGGAGGAACTCGGCTGCCCGCTCGGCGACGCCACCGAATCGAAACTCGGCGACCTCGTCGGCCCCATCGCCGGCCGTGCGCATTGGGAAAACATCGTCCAGTTCATGTCCGGCAAGCGCCCGAGCCAGTGCCCGCCGGAGCTGCGCGACTCGCCGGGCAGCGAAAAATGCGTGGCCGTGGTTTACGAGGGCATTGATGCCGTGAAAAAAATCCGCGAGGTCCTCGGCCCCACCGACCCGTCCAAGGCGCCGTTCGGCACGATCCGCCGCGAGTTCGGCCAGACGATCATGGTGAATGCCGCGCATGCCTCCGATTCTCCGGAGAACGCCCGCCGCGAGTTCGGCATCATCCGCATTGACGAAAACAATTTCAAACCGCTGGTTGAAACTCACTTCAACCGCAATTAGCCTACACACCCCATTCCAACAGCCATGCAACTCTCCTCACGCGTAGAAACCCTCACTCCGTCCCTCACCCTCGCCATTGACAGCAAAGCGAAGGCGATGAAGGCCGAAGGCATTGACGTCTGCGGCTTCGGCGCGGGCGAGCCCGACTTCGACACGCCCGAGCACATCAAGGCCGCCGCACAGGCCGCGATCGAAACCGGCTTCACCAAATACACGCCCAGCTCCGGCATCCCCGAGCTGCGCCAGGCGATCTCCGAGAAATTCGCCGCCGACAACAAGCTCGAATACAAGCCCTCGCAGATCATCGTCAGCAACGGCGCAAAGCAGAGCTGCTACAACGCCATCATGGCCGTGTGCGAGCCCGGCGACGAGGTCATCATCCCCGCGCCCTATTGGCTGAGCTATCCGGAAATGGTCCGCCTCGCCGGCGCAGAGCCTGTGTTCGTGCAGACGAACGAGGAAAACGACTGGAAGATCACCGCCGCGCAGTTCGAGGAGGCCATGACTCCGAAGACGAAGATGATCATCCTCAACACGCCCGGCAACCCGACCGGCTCCGTCTACACCCGCGAGGAACTTCGCGCGATCACCGAGGTCGCCGCTGAAGAGGACATCTACATTCTCTCCGACGAAATTTACGAGAAGCTCGTCTATGATGGCACCGAGCACGTGAGCGTCGCGTCGCTCACGCCCGAGGCCTACGACCTCACGATCACCGTCAACGGATTCAGCAAGGCCTACTCGATGACCGGATGGCGTCTCGGCTATCTCGGCGCGCCCGAGGCAATCGCAAAGGCCATTGACTCGATGCAGAGTCACAGCACGTCGAACCCCTGCTCGTTCGCGCAAAAAGGCGCGCTCGCCGCGCTCAAGGGCGACCAGCAGCCCGTCGTGGACATGCGCGAGGAATTCAACATCCGCCGCGAATACATGCACGGCCGCCTCAGCTCGATCAACGGCATCACCGCCGTGAAGCCGCTCGGCGCATTCTACGTGCTCGCGAACATCAGCGGGCTCGGCCTCACCTCGACAAACTTCGCAGACCGCCTGCTCAGCAAGGCCAACGTCGCCGTCGTGCCCGGCATCGCCTTTGGCGACGACCGCACGATCCGCCTGAGCTATGCGACGAGCATGGACATGATCAAGAAGGGCCTCGACCGCATCGAGGAATTCGCGAAGACGCTCTAACCAAAACCAGCAGGTTTTAGACTTTTTCACGGAAGGTCGCGAAGGACACGAAGGTGACTTCCCAGAACGGCGCTCCCTCGTCGTTCCCATCGCGAACTTCGCGGCCTTTCGTTGAAAATCAGTAAGGCACCGCGGGCGGCTCCGCGATCACCGGCGTGGGAGAAACCACCGGCTCGGCGGAAGGAATCGCCGGTTCTGACGAAGATGTGATCGGCGGCGCCACGGTCGTCGCCGACTGGCGGCTGGCGATCATCAAGTTCGACTCGCCGAGCTTGAATTTGTAACCCGTGCCGAATGGCAGCGCGATCGCGTGCTGCTGCAGGTAGGCCTGCTGGAGATCCGGCTGCACGTATTTTTTGAAAAGCTCGAGCGTGTCCTTGTAGCTGCCGAAGAAGTGGAGTTGCCATGGTCCGCTGGCAAGAAAGTCGCGCAGCGGAATGCCGGAGTCGTCCTGCACGATCACCGAGCTTTTCGTGAGCAGGAAATTTCGCACGGTCGAAAAATACGGCTCGTGCATGAGGTAGGATGCAGCCTTGAGATACGCGACCGCAGGCCGAAAGCCGGCGAGCCATTTCAGCAAGGCGGGTTTCGACTTGAGGCCGTCGTTCGAGAGATCGCCCTGGATGTAATAAATCGTCTGCGGCGCGGACCCGTGATTCCTGCGAAACTTGATTTGCACGCCGGGC
>JBOHXO010000438.1:0-7176 GCA_050737475.1 Chthoniobacterales bacterium | reverse complement strand
GCGGTTTCCACGTTCTCCCTGCCGCTTTCCGCCCCGGTTCCCACAAACTTCACCGGCCAATCCTCCGGAGCCATCTCCTCGGTCACCGCCAGCACCATCACCAACAGCGCCGCCGGTTGGTCGCCCGGCGCCCTGTCGCAGGCCGCCTCGCCCTATTTCATCCGCATCACTTCCGGCCAGGCCGTCGGCCGGACCCTCCTCATCAGCGTCAGCCAGGCCAACACAGCCACCACGGCCACCGTGGACAACCAGGGCACGGCTCTCGACGGTCTCGGCATCGTCGCGGGCGACAAATACGAGGTCTTTCCCGCCTACACCCTGCAGACCGTGTTCGGTTCCAGCGTCCTCGGTGGAGCCTCCGCCGACGTCTCCGATGTCGTGCGACTCCACAACGGCACCGGCTGGGTCGAATATTACTACAACTCCACCGCCGCCCAGTGGCGCCAGGGCTCCATTCCCGTCACGCAAAACAACGTCGTCGTCCGCCCCGACTCCGGCATCATTTTCTACCGCCGCGGCACCTCGCCGATTGTTCTCACGCTTGTCGGCAAGGTCCCTTCCACCGATCTCCAGGTCGTCATGAATGAGGTCGGCACAGCCTTTGTGGCCGGCTTTCCAAGCGCCTCCACCATCGCCGGCAACAACTACACCACCATGCCCGGCTGGGTGAACAACACCGGCTCCGTCACGGACTCCGACAAGGTCACGGCTTTCGTCTCCGGAGCCTGGAATTCCTACAATTACAACCTGTCCGCCACCCAATGGCGCAACGGCTCCGTCCCCGTCTCCCAAGGCGCCGTCGCCATCACCGCAGGCACTCCCGTTATCATCGAGAGCCCCACCGGCACTCCCGGTCTCAAGGTCTGGAAACGCACGCTTCCCTACAGCCTTTCCGCTAACTAGAGGCTAAAAAGAACATCGAACGCTCAACTCCTCAAGGAATGTCGTCGCATTTTTCCTCATTCGGCGTTCGATGTTGGGCGTTCTCTCCCCAACATTCTCGAAAAACTTCAGGATAATCTCTAATCTCCCCCCCAACATGACCTCCCCCCACCGCCTCGGCCTCGCGGCCGCCCTCACCCTGCTGCTCACCCTCACGGCGAAGGCAGACCTCCTCATCAGCAACTTCGACAATTTCGCAATCCAGCTTTTCCCGCCGATGGGAATCTCGTGGAACGGCGGCTCGCCCGCCTCCGATCAATACATCCAGGGCGCCGGATTCATCAGCATCACCCCGGTCAACGGAGGCAATCCCAAGGGCGACGGCTACTTCCTCGCAGGCCTGAATCCATCGCCCGGCGTCACATCGCTCAACTTCACCGGCCTCAATTTCTTCTCGATCAACGCTCGCGTGGATGCCGGCAACGCCAGCAGCATCTTCCACGTCCAGCTCTTCGACAGCACCCTCACCCCGGCCGCGGTCGGCACCTTCTCCGCGGCCAGCTTCACCTCCTCCTTCTCCACTCATACAACTCCCCTCGTCGTATCCGGCGGCGGCGACCTCGCAGCCATCATGTTCTGGCGCATGGACGGCGACGGCATCGCCGGCGACAACTTCCGCTTCAGCTACGGGAATCTCGCAGCCACCACCGCCGCCGTCCCCGAGCCGTCCACATACGCAATCGGCGCAATCGCCCTGCTCGGCCTCTGCATCGTGCGCCGCGAGATTCGCAAGCGCTCCCTCGTCCAGCGCTGAATCGACAACCCAAAGCCAGCCCTGAGGATATGGAGAGAATCCGGCTGCTGTCCCTCCATGCTCTCCATGGTAAATAATCCCCTCTTCATCCGAGGAATTTCCGTTTGCGAGGAAATGGCTGAATGGGATTCAGCCTAGCGCGCGGACGCCAGCACCGTCACCACCCGCTCCGCGCTGCGCCCCTGGTCGTCCAGCGCAAGGATGCGCCACTTTCCCGGCCGTGCGCTCCACGCCAGCGGCTGGCCGGGAGCCGCGGAACCGAGATATTCGGAATCCGCGAACCAATGAACCTTCCGCACGTCGGCGTCGGCCTGCGCGGCCAGCGGCACGCGTGAACCATCCGCTCCGGGCCGAATCGCGAACGACGCGCCCGTCGAGGGCGAAACGATGCGCGGCGCGGCGCCTTTCCGGGCAAGCATCTCGACCGCGCAATCCGGCGAAAATGGCGGTGGCGTCCGTCGCGGAACTCCCGCCTGCTCGAACAACCGCATCACGTTCGAAGGCCAGAATTCAAAAACCTCTCGCCTGCAATTTCCGTCGTCGTGCATCACACGCAATCCGCTTCGCGCATCCACCAGCACCTGCCGGTGCACGTCGCAAACCGTGATCGGTGAAACCCCGGGAATGAACCACCCCGTCGTCCGGTGCGCGCAATACTCGCCCGGCAACTCCCCCGACATCGCGCAGAATTCCACCCGCTTCAAGTTCGCGCTCGCCGGCGGAGCAAGCGGCCGCAGCGTCGCGACACCCGAGTCCGCAAGCCGGTCAATGATCTGGAACAGCAGCGGCCCCGCACACGTGCGACCGACAAATTCCGGATTCCCACTGCCGTCGAAATTGCCAACCCACACCGCCAGCACGTAGTGATCGAACGCCGCGACCGACCACGCATCCCGGAAAGCGTGCGAGGTGCCCGTCTTCCAGCAGACCACGCGGGACGGATCGGTCTCCGTCGCGCCCGGCGCGGGAATTTTCGAAAGCATGTCCAGCGTCAGGAACGCCGCCTCTGCACTCAACATCCGACGCGCGGCGGGAGCACTTCCATCGCCCGTTTTCACCAGCGGCTTGAGCGCGCCGCCGTTCGCGAGCATCGCGTAAAGTCGCACGAGATCCTCCATCGTCACCTCCGCGCCGCCGAGCGCAAGCGACAGACCGTAGCTGTTTTCGTCAGCACGCATCGCGACTCCCGCATCGCGCAAAAAATCGTAAAACCCCGGCCGCAGCCGCGAGGCCAGTTCCACCGCCGGCACATTCCGGCTGCGCGCCAGCGCCGCCGCCGCGGAAAGCGGACCGCAAAACTCCCGGTCAAAATTGTCCGGGCTGTAATCCCCGAATCGCCCCGGCGCATCAATGAGCAGGCTCTGCGGATGAATCAGTCCCTGGTCCAGCGCCAGCGCGTAGATGAACGGCTTGAGCGCCGAGCCCGGTGAGCGCGGACTCCGCGTGCCATCCACCTGCCCGTCAATTTTCGCATTCCAAAAATCTGCGGAGCCTACATCCGCAAGCACCTCCATCGTGCGCGTATCGAGCAGCATCGCCGCCGCGTTGTGTACCCCGACGGAGCTCCGCGCCTCGACATATCGTGTGATCGAGCATTCCACCAATTCCTGCGCGAAACCGTCCAGCGTCGTGCGAATCTCACCACCCGTCGCCTCGCGAAGAATGCCATTCACGAACTGCGGCGCCTGCACGGACAGCCCCCCCGCGGACCGCAGCGCAAAACTTCCGCCGAGCGCGTCGTCCACCATTCGCGCCCGCAGCATTTCCGCATGCAGCCGTTTCTGCGCGGTGTTGAGCGCAACATTGTCGCAGTCCGGCTGCGGTTTGCGATGCGCGGGGCTTTGCGGAATCACGCTCAAAGCCGCTGCCTCCGGCCAGCTCAAGGCCCCCGGCGCGCGCCCCAGGTAAATCCACGACGCCGCGCCCACGCCCTCGATATTCCCGCCATAGGGCGCGAGATTGAAATACGCCTCGAGAATCTGCCGCTTCGTGTAGTGCCGCTCGATGCAGATCGCCTCGAAAATCTGCGCACACTTTCCAAAGAACGAACGCGTGTGCAGCCCGCCCCGCAACCGCGCAACCTGCATCGTAATCGTAGATGCACCGCCACGCGCCGGGCCGGAAATCCAGCGCCACGCGGCGCGTGCCAGCGCCACCGGATTCACGCCGGGATGCTCGTCGAAATGGCGATCCTCGTAGAAAAGCGTCGCCTGCACGATGCGTGGCGAAATCTGCTCGAGCGGCGTGAACACACGCACCATGCCGTCCCCGGCAGGCACGATGCGCAGGATGTGACCATCCCGATCGCGCACCACCGTGGAGAACGAAATGCCGTCGAGCAACGGCGGCCTTGGCAGCATCAACCATACGGCGACACATGCCACGGTCGCCAGCGCGACGAGCTTCCAGCGCAGGCGGATTTTCATCGTGCGAAAACCTCGATCGTGCCCGAGGCGCTCGAGCCGTTCGTGCCGCGGTCATACATGGACTCCACGAATGCCGGCGGCACCATGAACTTCCCGGCACTCGTGGCCTTGATCTGGTAGGTGATCGCGCGCACCGATGTTCCCACGTCGCCGAAGAACACGGCGCGATCCTCGCGCACTTCGACGAAGTCCCAACCGGGGAATGTTCCCGCGCCCGGCTGCAGCGACGATTCGACGACCTCGAATCCGCCGGGAAACAAATCCACGACGGCCGCATTCGACACATCACCCTTCATTGACCGCACATAAATCGTCACGTTGATCGGCTCGCCCACGCGCGCCGTCTTCGGAAACTTCCGGTAAATTTCCAACCCGCTCACGGTCGGTTCCGTTGGCGGCACGGTCGCATATCCCGCCGCGACCGTCTGGCAAAACGCACCAATCGGCGTGGAACTCGCAGTGAACCGCAACGCCGTCGCGGCAGCCGAAAACTTCGCCTGCTTCAACAACGTGCCACTCGCATCGAGCGGCTGCGATTTCCCGCCGTCGAGCAATTCCGAGATTCCAAGCTGCACGCCGCTTTGCGCAACCGTGGTCGAGTAGCCCTTGAGCGCCAGCACGGACGCCGCGGCGGAAAGCGTGTTGAATCCTCCCTGCTGGATGGGCTCGAGCACCTTCTCGAATTCATCCGCGGGCAGCTTCCTCAATCGGTCGGGAAAATGCCGCGCAAGAATTGCGACATATTGCGTGTCGGCAAGAAGTCCGTCGTAAAAACTCCCCTCACACCCGCGGCCGCAATGATAGCCGCCGATCAGTTTGCGCGCCTCGTCATCCTGCTGGAGCAACTCGAGCGCACCGGCGAGATACACCGCGGTGAGATCCGCGCGCCAGACCTTCGCAAAGTTGTGATCGAGCGTGTCGCGCAAATTGATGATCGAGTTCGTGGTGACCGTCTCCTCGCGGGTAAGCAGATAGATCGCCCACGCCTGGATTCTCGCCTCCTCGAGCGAAGTCGGGGTCTCGCCATTGACCATGCGCGTGAGATTGCGCAATGCCGCGGCCAGCATGCCGGAAGGCGGCGCGAACCCCGCGGCCTTCGCCTCGACGAGAAGTTGCGTCACGTAAACCGAAATGAAATTGATCCCCGGCGACGGAACCGCGCTCCAGTATCCGAATCCGCCCTGGTCGTTCTGGCGCTGACGAAGGACGCCAAACGTGTGCTCGAGCTGCTCCGCCGCGTCCTTGCGCGTGAGTCCGAAATCCACTTCACCCGCCAGGACCAGCCGGCAGAATGCACCGCTCGATATCTGCTCCGAGCACCCGTAGGGATATTCGTTGAGATAGGACTGGAGCCCCTTCGCGAGCCCAAGTGGCAGCGCGGAAACCGTCGCCACGAGCTTGCGGAATTCCGGGCGCAACGCCGGACCCGTTGGCAGATCGAATCGCGTGCTCGTGAAATGCGCGCTGCGCACGTCGGTGCGATACGGCACCGCGGGACGAACGCTCAGCGTCGAACGCCGCTTCGATTCCTCTCCGTCGCCCGAGGCCCGGAATTCCAGGCTCGCCGAGCCGACGGCGTCCTTCACGCGCACGGTGAACAGGCAGGTTGTCTCGCGATCCTTTGCGAGCCGCAACGGCATCGCAGGCGCTTTCACAACCTCGAGATGCTGCGAGGCCGCCGCGGCGAGTGTCACATCGGCATCGGCTCCGCCATTGTTCACCGTCACGCCGACATCGAACACATCGCCCGGCGCAGCGACGGTCGGCACGGACGGCGTGATCACATAACGGCTGCGCACCAGCGAATCGCATTGCGTGCTGGCCACCGCGGACGGCGCATACGCCACCGCCATCACGCGAAGTGTGCCGTTGAAATAATCGGGCACGTCGTAGGTGACCGTGTGTTCGTCGGGGCCCGCATCCACAATTCCCGACCAGAAGACGACGGGCTTTTCCGTCACGCGGCGGAACGGATTCAGATTTTTTGCGAGCATGTCTGCGTCACCTCCCGCGGCGGCCACCGAGCGCAGGATCGAAAATTCCGGCAGGATCAAATCCACGATCTGCGAAGTGCCAACCATGAGTGCGGTCTGCCGAAAAAATTGCTCCAGCGGATCCGGCAGCTCGTAGTGCGTGACCTGCAGGATCCCCTCGTCCACGGCGTAGAGCACGATGCGCGACGGCCGGTCCGTGCGATAGCGAATGGCCAGCGGCTCGCCCGGCTTCGCCTGCGCGGCGACGTCGAGATGAACTTCCATCCGACGGTGTTCACGATTCACCGTGATCGGCTCGACCGCATAGCTGAGCGGACTCATGAAAACTTCGCGCGAGTCCAAAGCGCGAATGAATGTCACGTTGAGATAGCCCGTTCCCTCGAAGTCGTCCGGGATGCGAATGTGCTGCACGGAACTCGTCGTGGCGCTCGTGAACCAGGCCTGCGCATAGACCTTGTCCCGCTCCAGCGTGATGAGTCCGGCGCCAGTATAAGGCGCCGTGATCGCGATCTCGACGTCATCGCCCGCGCGGTATTCGCGCTTCGGCAGCTTCAATTCGAGTTCCGCGTTCCGCTCCACGGACCGCGAGGCCTCGCCCTTGCCGACGACCGTGTATCCCATCTCGCTGACCTCCGTTCCGGACGCATCGCGCACCTCGAGGCGAAAACTACCGGACTTTGCCGTCGCGAGTTCGAGCGCGAATCCCGCTTCCGGCAGCACCCGCGTGTCATTTGAAATCTCGGACTGCCGCTCGATGGACTCATAGGCGTAATTCCCATTCGCGATGCGCTTCAGCACGGAAACATAAGTCCGCTCGATCACTCGAAACTGCAGCCCCTCGAGCGCCACCGATTTCAGCTGCCGGTTTACCGCGATGAAATTCACCACACGCTTCGTGCCCACCGGGATGTAATCAAGATCGCCGTCGGGCTTGCTGCCCACGACATGATCCAGCGTCGAGACCAGCATGCTTTGCTGCGTGCCCACGCTGCGTCCTCCGCCGCCCTCGAATCCTTCGATCACCAGCGAGAGAGCGAATGTCGAACGGCCAATCCTCTCC
>JBOHXO010000437.1:0-7576 GCA_050737475.1 Chthoniobacterales bacterium | reverse complement strand
GGCTGCATTGCGTCTAAAAGCTTACCGTAGCGATCTTCAAAATTCTGGTCGACTTTGCTTTCGTAGAAGCACCAAATGACATCGAGTTTTGCATGCTCATCATTCATTATTTCGACGAGCGCTTGAGTGAACGCATCATCCCAACCGCCGTATGCGGCGACAATTAGAGTTCGTTGCTGAGCGACCAACAAGCGTTGAAGTGAGGCCTTCAGTTTGGAACGCGGATTGGTCAGTTGGGCCTGCGTGTGAAGGGTGTCTGAGTCACGCCAAAACCCGTGAAGATGAACGACACCACAGACCCCCGGTTCATCTTCAGCAGCGCCAGCCAAAGTTCCGTCTGCAGTCAAAACCCGTCGGCCAGCTCGTCCTCCTGCTTTGCGGATGGCTAGGGAGATAAGAGGGTCAAAATTTGTCGTAAGAATTGGACCGACAAATCTTTCGTCCCCCCGCGTGACTAACTCTGCAAGGCCTGTTGTGCCAGGAGGAATTACCCAGTCGTTCGGCTGACCATCCGTGCCGGGACCTAGCACGCCAGCCGTGGATACGCGGGCTTGTCGAACAGCCTTTGCAATCACCTCGTTAATAGCATCCTGCCCGGCATTTACTCCAAGCCAATTCATTGCGTCTTGATAGGCTGCCGCCCCGGTTTTTCCGATCATTGACGCGTCGTATTGTGGCAAGGCAAACGCCCCACGGCTGGATATCTCTTCTCGAACAAAGTCCAGCATTTCCGCAATCCCAGGAACGCCGACTCCGCCACTAAGTGATAGAGGAGAACCTACGAGAAATGCTACCGGGCGCTTTGTTAAAAGTGCCGCATTGACAAGCGCTTCCTTGGGATAGAGCTCGATAGGCATACGTTTGAGGACGGCGCTTAATAGATGGCGAGACTCATTACAAGCCAATTAAGTCTGGGCGAGGGATGGGGGTCGCAACAAGCGCTTTGCGTGAACTCTTGGGCCACGCGGAGGACACGGGAGCGGAGGGCGTCTTCGTAGTCGATGAGGAGCTCCTCGAGGCTGGCGGGGGCGACGTTGGTGAGCTTGAGCTCCATTTCGGTGGAGGTCAGCGAGGCTTTGCTGCCTTCGGCGATGTTTTGTTTGCCGGAGCGCGCGGCCTGCACCATCTGGTCGATGGTGCGGTCCCCACGCACGAGGAACTTCCGACAGAAGCGGAAGGTGAAGTCGTAGATGATCTCCGACTTTCGATAGGAGAGCAGCTCGCGGTAGTTGCCGCCTTTGGGGAGGAATCCTTCGGGGCGGTCGGGCATCGTTAGTTGGGAGTTTTTATAGGTCCTATAGGACTTATAAGACCTATGGGACCTATGCTTTCGCGTAGAGTTCGGCGCCGCTTTCGTTGAACTCGGTGGCTTTTTTGGCCATGCCGGCTTTTATCGCTTCTTCTTCGGCGATGCCCTGCTCGGCGGCGTATTTGCGGACGTCTTCGGTGATCTTCATGGAGCAGAAATGGGGACCGCACATTGAGCAAAAATGCGCCGTCTTCGCGCCTTCCTGCGGGAGGGTTTCGTCGTGGAACTCCCTCGCGGTTTCGGGGTCGAGGCCGAGGTTGAACTGGTCTTCCCAGCGGAATTCGAAACGGGCTTTGCTGAGGGCGTTGTCGCGGTATTGGGCGCCGGGGTGGCCCTTCGCGAGGTCGGCGGCGTGGGCGGCGAGTTTGTAGGTGATGACGCCGTCCTTGACGTCTTTTTTATTCGGCAGGCCGAGGTGCTCCTTCGGCGTGACGTAGCAGAGCATCGCGCAGCCATACCAGCCGATCATCGCGGCGCCGATGCCGGACGTGATGTGGTCGTAGCCGGGGGCGATGTCCGTCGTTAATGGCCCGAGGGTGTAGAAGGGGGCTTCGTGGCACCATTCGAGCTGCTTGGCCATGTTCTCCTCGATCATGTGCATGGGGACGTGGCCGGGGCCTTCGTTCATGACCTGCACGCCTTTTGCCCAGGCGCGCTCGGTGAGCTCGCCCTGGACTTTCAATTCGCCGAATTGCGGCTCGTCGTTCGCGTCGGCGATGGAGCCGGGGCGCAGGCCGTCGCCGATGCTGAAGCTGACG
Organism: Chthoniobacterales bacterium; assembly: GCA_050737475.1. GTDB lineage: Bacteria > Verrucomicrobiota > Verrucomicrobiia > Chthoniobacterales > JAATET01 > JAATET01. Next base: position 5,509 of record JBOHXO010000437.1, on the reverse strand, counting down.
TCGTAGGCGGCGCAGATGTCGCAGATTTCGTCCCAGTGGGTGTAGAGGAAGTTCTCCTTGTGGTGGGAGAGACACCATTTCGCCATGATGCTGCCGCCGCGGGAGACGATGCCGGTCATTCGTTTCGCGGTGAGCGGGATGAAGCGCAGGAGGACGCCGGCGTGGATGGTGAAATAATCGACGCCCTGCTCGGCCTGCTCGATGAGGGTGTCGCGGTAGAGTTCCCAAGTGAGGTCCTCGGCTTTGCCGTTCACTTTCTCGAGGGCCTGGTAGATCGGGACGGTGCCGATGGGGACGGGCGAGTTGCGCAGGATCCATTCGCGGGTGGCGTGGATGTTCCGGCCGGTGGAGAGGTCCATCACGGTGTCGGCGCCCCATTTGGTGGCCCAGCGCATTTTTTCGACTTCCTCGTCGATGCTGGAGGCGACGGCGGAGTTGCCGATGTTCGCGTTGATCTTCACGAGGAAGTTGCGGCCGATGATCATCGGCTCGAGTTCGGGGTGGTTGATGTTCGCGGGGATGATGGCGCGGCCGGCGGCGACTTCGCTGCGGACGAATTCGGGCGTGATTTCCGTCGGGATGCGCTGCGGAAAACGGCGGAAGATGGAGGGGGTAGTGTCGAGAGACGAGTGATGAGTGACGAGTTGTGCCGAGCCGGCGTGCTGCTTCTGCAGGTCATCGCGGATGGGGTCGCCGGCCTGGTCGCAAATGTTTGCGCGACCGAGATTTTCCCGAATGGCGATGTATTCCATCTCGGGTGTGATGATGCCCTGCTTCGCATACCAATACTGCGTGACGGGGTGGCCGGCGCTGGATTTGAGGGGACGACGTTTTGCGCTCTCCGGAGCAGAAAGGGGGCTGAGCCCCCCGCGGCGCTCGCTGGCCTGCTGGGCGTGGCTGGTGCTGAGGTAGCCATTGTCGCCGGGGAGCACGGGGCGGCCGTCGTATTCCGCGACGTCGCCGCGGGCGCGGATCCATTCGGCGCGGGGCGAGGGCAGGCCCTGCTCGACGTCGCCCTCGAAGGCCGGATCGCCCCACGGGCCGCTGCAATCGTAGACGCGCACCGGTTCGTTCTGCGCAAGTTCGCCATTCATCGAACGAGTTGGCGCGAGCGAAATTTCGCGGAAGGGAACCTGCACCGAGGGGTGCAACGTGCCGCCGACATAGACGCGGGTGGAGTTCGGCAGCTGGTCGCTGCTGTGGGGTTCGATGGTTTCCTTGGAGGCGATCATGGCGTGCTTTCGTTTTCGGAAAACCGCTCGAGGCACACCGCACCTTCTCTCCCTGCGCCGGCATTACCCGTTCCAGGTTCAAAGGGTCGTCCGCGATTTTTTACGCAGACCTCTCAGCCTCGATTGGCTCCCCTGTTTGTTCCGCTGAAAATAGACCCCGTGCGGGTGGCGTCAACGACGGACTGCGGCACGCCGGCTCAGTTCCGGAACTTCAGTTTTTTGAAGTCCTTGCCTTTGAGCTTGAGGACCGCGGATTTGACTTTGCGGGTATCCACCGCGCGCACCTGCACCTTGAGCGCACCGGCCTTGATCGTCGTGCTAAACTGCCACTTCGTTTTTCCTTTGGCCTTCTTCCACTTCTTTCCGCCGTCCACGCTATACTCCACGTAAAGGATGCCGCTTCCGCCGCTGGCCGAGCCCTTGACGGTGAGCTTGATTTTCTTGCCGACCGTTTTCAGCGAGGCCGAGCCCAGCTTGCATCGCGGCCCCTCGAGCGCGGAGAAACGCATCACGCGATGGTTGTCGTAGTCGCAGACCCACACGTCGCCGTCGGAATCGACGCAGATGCCAGTGGGGGAGGCTAGGTCGTTGTCGCCAGCTCCTCCCGAAATGTCCGTGAGATTCGGCTGGCCCAGCACGAGATCGGCCGCCGCGCCGTTAGCCTTGTTCGCGGCGTTGTTGTAGCGGATGACGCGGTTGTTGTGTGTGTCGGCAACCCAAAGGTCGCCCTGCGCATCCGCGGCTGCGCCCCAGGGCGTGTTCAACCCGGTGGGACCGGAGCCCGCGCCGATGGAGCCGAAGAAGGACTGGCCCAGCAAGCCATCCGGAGGCGAGCCGAGGGGCTTGAATCCGGCGGTGTTGTAGCGGAGGACCTGGTTCCACACCTCGTCGGCTACGTAGAGCGCGTTCGATGAACCGATGGTGACGCCGATCGGGAAGGACATGGCGCCGCCGCCCGAGGCGGTGAGGCTGCTCTGGCCTAGCACGTAGTCGGCGGCCGAGCCGGTGGTGTAGCTTGGAAAGCGGACCACGCGCTGGTTTCCGCTGTCGGCGACCCAGACGTTCCCCAGCGGCTCGACCGTGATGCCGTAGGGCGAGTTGAGACCCGTGGCGGAGCGGGCCGCCGCTGCGGCGGTGAAGTTTTGCTGGCCGAGGACGGCCATGGCGGCCTGGTCGGTCGTTATGTTTGAAGTGACCGTGTCGTAGATGAGCACGCGGTTGTTCCCGCGGTCGGCGACGAAAAGAAACCCGCCCGAGAAAGCCACGCTGCTCGGCCCGCTCAGCGAGGTCGCCGAGGGCTGCGCGGCTCCTTTGTTGGCCAACTTGCCGTCCATGCTGGCCTGGCCGAGCACGGCGATGGGTAATTGGCCGTCTCCCGTCACCATTCCCCCGGGGTAGACGAGAACGCGATTGAACCCCGCGTCGCAGACGTAAATCTGCCCCCTTCCGTCGACGGCGATGCCCTGGATCTGAGAGAAAATGGTGGGCCCGCCGAAGGCAAGATCGGTGGACTGCCCATTTTTGAAATCGGCGCGGCCTGGGCCGGCGAGGGAACCGAGAAGCGCGGCAACGAAAAGAAATTTTTTCATGAGGGGAATCCGGAGGTGAAGCACGATTCGGCGAACATTTCCGGCAAGTCAAATTTTATGGCAAAAAAAAGTCAGCCGGTAAACAGGGGAGGCCAGACTAGTCGAACTGATTCTTCGTGCGTCGAGGCGGAACTCGTCGCAGGCCTCACAAATCCGAACGGAAAATGCCGCGCATCCTGGCGGTGTGCGCAGATCAGAATTTCAGGCGGGATCCAGATCCCCGGCGTCGGCGGTCGAGGAACGCCGGCGGCGACGGCGGCGCGAGCGAGGCCGCTTTTTGATCTCGCGAACGTGAAGACCGATCACGATCGCCAGCGCGGCAAGCGTGATAAACAGGATCGCCCCCAGCACATAGTTCAAAACCGATGGCGAATTGTTGGCCTCCTGGAGGGCCTCCTGCTCGATTTGGTCGAGCACGCCGGTCACCGGTTTTGCTGCCGACGCACTCTGGGTCGCGATGAGAAAATCGGGCGCCTTTGCGTCAATTCCGGGAAATTTTCCGTCACGCTCGGCCCCCTGCGAGACCGCGGGAAGCAATGACAGGAGGCATCCCATGACCAGACAGCAACGCCAAACGCGCAAATATTTCGTAACGGACTCCCTAAAACGCACCCGAAAAAGATCGTGTGAAAACTGTGCAAATCAATTGAATTTAAAAAATAAATCGAGAGTTCCGCCGGCGACCGATGGGCTTCCCGCGAGAGGCTCGCCGGAGAGCGACCAGGGAGATTCGAGAATCGAGCCTTGTTGAGGGAGGCGGAATTACCTTTTCTTTGCGCCGTGCAGGAACTCATCGAAGGCATCCACAAATTCCGCACGGAGGAGTTCGGCCAATACAAGGCGCTCTTCCAGCGGCTCGCGAAGGAAGGGCAGAATCCGCACACGCTTTTTATCACGTGCTCGGATTCGCGCGTGCTTGCGGAATTGATCACGCAGAGCAAGCCGGGCGATTTGTTTGTCGTCAAAAACGTGGGCAACATTGTCCCCGCCACATCGGCGACCGGCTCCACGAATTCCACCGCGGCCGCCATCGAGTTCGCCGTCGAGACGCTCGGCGTGCAGGACGTCGTCGTCTGCGGCCACTCGCAATGCGGCGCGATGAAGGCTCTGATGACCTCGCCGGACCTTTCGTCCATGCCCCACCTCGAAGGCTGGCTGTCGGTGGCCACACCCGTGCGGGACGCCGTGCTCACGCGCTACGGCCATTTGAGAAATCTCGACGAGCAGGTGGACCTGGCGGGCGAGGAGAACGTGCTCTACGGGCTGGAGAGTCTGAAAACCTACCCGTGCGTAAAAAGCCGGTTGGAGGAAGGCAGGCTGCGGCTGCATGCGTGGTTCTTCAAAATCGCGACCGCGGAACTTTTCGCCTACGACCCCGCCGCGCATCAGTTCATGCCACTGGTCGGCGCGAAGCAGCTCCGGTTCGAGTTCGAGCCGGAGAGGCCGCGAGCTTAGGTTTGCAAATTGTGGCCAGTCCCTCGCACAGTCTTCCAGCGAACGCGCGCGTGCTCGTAATCTGCCACAAGCAGCTCGGCGACATGGCGCTGCTCGAGCCGACCCTGCACAAGCTCGCGCAGGCGGCGGGCCGGCCGGTGGAATTGCTCACGCGCAGCGGTCACGCGCCGCTGATCTCATTGATGGATGGCGTGAAAATGACGGGCCGCGCGTGGCTGCGCCGCTTCGACGCGATCTTTTGCTACGACGATTTGGACAAATCCGCGGTGCACGCGATGCTTGCCTTCGCGCCGCGCAAGGATTTGCTGCTCCGCTCGCCAATCGAGGTCACGAAATGGAACCGGCGCGCGTTTTACGAAATCCGCACGCCCGGCATCGCGGACGCCTACCTCGCCCGCTACAATTGGGACTACACAATCGTCGAGGCACGCGAACCGTGGCGGCCTCCCGTGCTGCGCCGGCCCGATGAATCGTGGCGGCCTGCGAATTTCCGCGAGGAGGATTTCGTGCTGCTCAACTCCACCGCCGGTTGGAAGAGCAAGCGCTGGAAATCGAGTTCGTGGGCCGAAGTCGCGAAGGCGCTGCTCGACGCAGGCGTGCCGCGCATCGTGGTGACCAGCGGCGGGCAGGACTGGCAGCGCGAGCATTCGCAAAAAATCGCGGAGGCGCTCGGCGACCGCGCGATCTACCTCGGCGGTGCGACGCGGCTCGAGGAATTCCTCTGGCTCACGTCGCGCGCGCGCATGGTGATCGGCGTGGACGGCGCAGCCTCGCATTTATCCGCGGCATTCGGCGGAAAAAATCTCACGCTTTTCTTTCGCACGAATCCGCACAACTGGCATTTCCCGACGGAGACGTCGGTCGCGTTGCTCGCGCAGCCCGGCGAGGATGCCAACGAGGAAAATCCCGAATACGAACTCGCGGACGACGACGTGGCCGCCGCGGCAGTGGCATTGTTGAGGAAATAAACGACGGCGGCTTCGGTGAGCCATCCGATTTTTTACTGCGCTTTCTTCGCGCGTTTTCGATTCGCGACGTAGCGCATCTGCAACAGCTCGACAAGCAGCGCGAATCCCATGGGCAGGTAGATGTAGGCCTTGTCCACATGCTTGTTCATGCCCTCGAGGCAGAGCGTGACGCCGATGGTGACGAGGAACGCGAGCGCCAGGATCTTGAGCGTGGTGTGGCGCAGGATGAACTCGCCGATCGGTCCCGCGTAAAACAGCAGGCCGA
>JBOHXO010000436.1:0-4486 GCA_050737475.1 Chthoniobacterales bacterium | reverse complement strand
CGGCGGCGCACTTCGTTGAATACGAGATTGCGCGTGATCGTGAGCAGCCACGTCGTGAATTTCGCGCTCGGCTCCCAGCGCGCCGCGCTTTTCCACACGCGCACGAAAACCTGCTGCGCGAGATCCTCCGCCTCGTCCGGCGAACCCAGCATCCTCGCGATCGTCCCGATGACGCGGTGCTGATGACGCTCGACGAGCGTCGCGAATGCCCCGGCATCGCCGCCGCGCACGCGCATCATCAACTCCAGGTCTTCCGTTTCCGGGGGGCTTTCCGCCATCATCCTTTCATACTGCGCAACCGGTCCGGCAACCATCAGCAATTGAACTCCGCGCCGCTGGATTCGGCGCAAACTTTCGCCTCGCCCGCGCCGCGCCGTCGCATTGTATGCTGCGCGCTTCGCCATGCCCGTCGTCGCCAGCTATTGCACCACCTTCCTCAAGCCGGAGATGCTGCACATCTACCGCCAGGTCGCCGGGCTGCGCCGCTTCGAGACCTTCGTGATGACGAAGGAACGCCTGCACGCCGATCGCTTTCCGTTCGATGCCGTCGAGGTGCTCCCGCGTCCGCGCATCAACTTCCTCGCGCGCTTCCACAAAAAATACATCCGCCGCATGGAGCCGGTTTTTTACCGCGGCGAATACGATCAACTTTCCGGCGTGCTCTCACGCCGCCACGCCGACCTGCTCCACGTCTATTTCGGGCATACCGGCGTGCACCTGCTGCCGTTCATCCGCAACTGGAGCGGTCCATCGCTCGTGTCGTTTCACGGTATGGACATCATGCCGCGCCCCGGCGAACCGGGCTACGACGAACGCCTGCGCGACCTGCTGCGGACGCTGCCGATGGTCCTCGCCCGCAGCCAGTCGCTCGCCACACGTCTCGAGGAGCTCGGCTGCGATCCCGCAAAAATCCGTATCAATCGCACAGCAATTCCGCTCGACGCATTCCCCTTCCGCGAACGTTCCGTGCCGCACGGCGGCGCATGGAAACTCGTGCAGGCATCGCGATTGATCGAGAAGAAAGGCATTGATGACTCGCTGCGCGCGCTGGCCCGCCTTCGCACGACGCATCCCGCCGCCACGCTCGCAATCGCCGGCGACGGCCCGCTGCGCGAACAACTCGAAGCGCTCGCCCGGGAATTGGGAATCGCCGGGGCCGTGACTTTCACCGGCTTCCAAAGCCAGGCGCAACTGCGCTCGCTCTACGAGACATCGCACATTTTTCTGCACCCCAGCCGCACCACCCAGGGGCTCGACCAGGAAGGCGTGCCGAATTCCATGCTCGAAGCCATGTCCAGTGGCCTGCCTGTCGTCGCCACGCGACACGGCGGCATTCCCGAGGCAGTCGAGGATGGCGTGTCGGGCTTGCTCACCGCGGAAAACAATCCCGACGCCCTGCGCGATTCCCTGCTCACGCTCACTTCGAACCCCGCGCGATATGCCGCCGCCGCATCGGCCGCCGCGCGTTCCGTGAGACATAAATTCGAGCAGGGCGCCTCGATCTCCGCGCTCGAGGGATTTTATTCCGAGCTCATCGAGGCGCACCGCAGCAAGGCCAGCCGGTGAACCGGCCGTGACGTAAACTTCATCTGGAATTCCGTCGGAGGATATTCCCTGCCGTCGTCCCATTCCGTCGGCGCAAAACCGTCGCACGCTTCCACGACGGTTTCCATCGCGCGAAAATAGACCGCATCATCCGTCATCAACCGCAGCATGCCCTGCGGCTCGAGGCAATTCCACGCATCGCGAAGAAAGCGATCATTCACCAGCCGCTTCGATTGGTGACGGCGTTTCGGCCACGGGTCCGGAAACGACACGTGAATCACCGCCGCTTTCGATTCCAACTCCCGAAACACCGCAAGCCCCTCGCTCTGCACGGCGAAGGCATTCGCCAGCGCCAGTCGCTCGATCTTTTTGAGGCATCGCTCCACGCGACCCGCCTGCCGTTCGATCCCGAGGAATCGACGGTCGGGATACAACTGCGCCATCGCAACCAGAAATGTCCCGCGATGGCTGCCCACATCCACCTCGATCGGCGAATTCATGGCCGACCATGCGTGCGGCAGTTCAATCACATTCACGCTTCGAATCACTTTCGAAAAAATCGCGCGAGCAAGCCGCCTTTGGATGGATTGAATGCGCCGTGGCGCGCGAGGATGGCACGCAATTCGGCGGTGGTGCGGGTGGTCGCAAACTTTTCCTCGCAAACGCGGCGGCCCACGGCGCCCAGCTCCCGGCCGCGCGCCGGAGCGTCGAGCAATTCGGCGAGAGCTTTTGCGAGCCCGTCCACATCGTGCGGCGCGACGAGCAGACCCGTCACGCCATTTTCCACCATCTCCGGCACGCCGGCAATGGGTGTGGAGATCACCGGCACGGCGGCAGCCATTGCTTCCATGATCACCGTCGGCAGATTGTCCTTTCCGCCGCCCTCCTCATCCACGCAGGGAAGCGCGAAGATCGAAGCCCGCGCGAGCAGAGTGATGATTTCATCTTCGCTTTTCGGACCGGTGATTTGAATGCGCGGGTCGCTCGCTGCGGCTGCGCGAAGCGGTTCCTCCAGCGGCCCCTGCCCCACAATGAGGCATTCGAACGGGCGCTCGCCAAGCAGGCGACATGCGGCAACAAGGTCGGCGAAGCCTTTCTTTTCGATGTAGCGCCCGACCGCAAGAACGAGCGGCCGCGAGTCGTCCGGCTCGCTGCGTTTGAAATGATCAACGTGAATGCCGTTGTAAACGCGGTGAAATTTTCCCGAATGCTCCGGAAAACGTTCGCTCAAAAAGCGCACGCTGAAGTCGCTGACCGTAACCACGCACTCCGCGTCGCGGATCAACATTTCCAGGCGCTCGTGCGGCTCGTCGCAGAAAATATCGTTCGCATGCGCGGTGAACGAATAGTGAATGCCGCCCAGCCGTTTCAGCCAGAATGCCGTGCGCGCCGCGGTGCCCGCAAAATGGACGTGGACATGCGAAACTCCTGCCTCGCGCAACGCCGGCAGCAGCCACAGCGCCTCGTAAATACGGCGCTTCTCTGACTCCCCTCCCCAAAGCTCGCACAACTCGCCAATCGCCTTGCGCGCCTTGCGGCGAAACACGGCGTCGGTCTCCAGTTTTTCCTCGAACGACCCGGGAATGTATCGCGTGAGCCCGGCCAGTTCCGTCGGAAAATCCTGCCGCGGCTCGTCACTTGGATCGCGAATCGCCCAGATCGGACACTCCACGCCCTGCCGGCGCATTTCCATCACTTCGCGAAAACAAAACGTCTGCGTGAACGACGGAAATCGCTCGAACAAATAGGCGAACCCTGCGCTCGGCGAATCGCCCATGCGCTGCGTCAGGCCGCGTTTTTGTCCTGCTTGCGGCGGATGAGCGGCGAGCGTTTGCCCTCGACCACCGCGCGGTTCACCGTGACCTCGGCGATATCCTCGCGGCCCGGTGCGTCATACATGATGTCGAGCATGATCCGCTCCATCATGGCGCGCAGAGCCCGCGCTCCGGTGCCTTTTTTGACGGCCTCGGTGGCCATCGCGCGCAACGCATCCTTCGTGACCGACAGCCCCACGCCGTCCATCGCCATGAGTTTTGAATACTGCTTCACGATCGCGTTCTTCGGCTCGGTGAGGATGAGAATCAACTCCTCCTCCGTGAGCGGATCGAGAGTCGTGACAACGGGGAGGCGCCCGATGAATTCCGGGATCAGGCCAAACGCGAGCAGGTCCTCGGGCTCGACCGAACGCATGAACTCGCGCGATTGGTCGGCCTCACCTCCGAAATGCGGCACGTGAAAGCCCATGGATTTTCCGCCAAGGCGGCGCTGGATGATTTTGTCGAGCCCGACGAACGCGCCGCCGCAAATGAAGAGGATGCGGCTCGTGTTCACCTGGATGTATTCCTGCTGCGGATGTTTGCGGCCGCCCTGCGGCGGAACATTGCAAACGGTGCCTTCGAGAATTTTGAGCAACGCCTGCTGCACGCCTTCGCCGGAGACATCACGCGTGATGCTTACGTTGTCGGTCTTGCGACCGATCTTGTCTATCTCGTCAATGTAGACGATGCCCATCTCGGCGCGCTTGACGTCGTAATCCGCGGCCTGGAGCAGGCGGAGCACGATGTTCTCCACATCCTCGCCGACGTATCCCGCCTCAGTGATCGTGGTCGCGTCGGCGATGCAAAATGGCACGTCGAGAATGCGGGCCAGCGTGCGCGCGAGCAATGTCTTGCCCGAGCCCGTGGGACCGACGAGCAGAATGTTGCTCTTCTCGATCTCGACCTCTGCGAGCGAATCGAGACGCAGCGCTTCCGTGGACGAATCCTGGACGATGCGCTTGTAGTGATTGTGCACCGCGACGGAGAGCACCTTTTTGGCGAACTCCTGCCCGACGACATGGTGGTCGAGTTCACGCTTGATCTCGGCGGGCTTGAGCACGCGAATCGCGGCGCTCTGCCGGCGTGAATCGTCGCCGATTTCCTTGTCGAGGATTCCTTTGCAG
>JBOHXO010000435.1:0-4090 GCA_050737475.1 Chthoniobacterales bacterium | reverse complement strand
AAACCTTCCGATGGTCCGGCGAATACACGTGGGACCTCAACACGCGCGAGACGCGTTCGGTCGAATTGAACGTCTTCGAGAATTTCACGCCCACGCTGCCCGAGACGTATCGCGACACGCCGATCGTGCTGCTCGCAAACATCGCCCCGGCGCTGCAGCACCACGTGCTCGACCAAATCAAAAATCCGAAGTTCATCATCGCCGACACGATGGACCTCTGGATCAACATCGCGAAGCCCGAGCTCGTCTCGCTGCTTGCGCGCGTGCACATGCTCATCCTGAACGACGGCGAGGCGCGCCAGCTCACCGGGGAGACGAGCCTCATCCGCGCCGGCAAAAAAATCCAGGCGATGGGCCCTAAATTCGTCGCCATCAAAAAGGGCGAGCACGGCTGCCTGCTCTTCGGCGAAGGCGAGTTTTTCAGCTGCCCGGCGTATCCGCTCGAGGACATCCACGATCCGACCGGGGCGGGGGACACCTTTGCCGGCGGCCTCGCGGGCCATCTCGCGAAAAATGCCGGACACGTCACGTTCAGCGCGCTTCGCACGGCGGTCGTCCAGGGCAGCGTGCTCGCGAGCTACAACGTCGAGCAATTCAGCCTCGAGCGGCTGCGCACCGTCACGCAGGAGGACATTTCCATCCGCTACGGACTCTTCAAGGCGATGAGCCAGTTCGAAGTGATTTAGTCGCGCGATCCCGCAGGCGCGGGATAAGACAGTTTTTTAACAACGCCGGAATTGTTCCCGAATTGTGAAAGCCGCATATCACATGCCGCTTGAAAAACCGGGATAAAAATTTCGCCGAGGTCTTTTGCGAATGGCGCGGCATTCCGCGCGAGCGCTTCGTCGAGGAATTGCTGCCGCACGCGCTGTATCCGCATGCCACGCTTCTGCTAATGCATGCCTGCGGAGGCCCGGAGAACGATCTGCTGAAGGCGGATCGCGCCATCCTGGCGGACGTCGGCGCGGCGAACGACATCGGGGAGATCGCCGCCGTGCTGTCGCGATTGCCGTGGTATTACGGCTGGCGCTGGAGTTTCCGGCGCTGGTCGCGGCTGCGTGTTTCCTCGCAGCGCACGTTCCGGATCGCCCGCCGCACCGGCGTGCCGGGGGCTCTGCGGGCGGGTGCGGCTCGTTGATCGCGCTGCGAAGGCGCTACTTTGTTTCTCCGGCCTTGACGATTTCGGCGAAGCCGCGCGGATCGAGACTGGCACCGCCGACGAGCGCGCCGTCAATGTCCGGCTGGGCGAGGAGTTCCGCCGCGTTGCCGGGCTTCACGCTGCCGCCATATTGGATGCGCATTTTTTCCGCGGTGGCTTCGTTGGAAAGTTTCGCGAGCACGTTGCGGACGTGGACGTGGCAATCCTGCGCCTGTTGTGTGGTCGCCGTTTTGCCCGTGCCGATCGCCCAGACGGGTTCGTAGGCGATGACGATTTCGTCGAACTGCTCCGCGGCGATACCCGCGAGGCAGCCGCATAATTGCGTCTCGAGCACTTCGTTTTCCCGGCCTGCTTCGCGTTCCGCAAGCGTCTCGCCGACGCAGAGGATCGGTTTCAACTCGGATTCGAGCGCGGCGATCACTTTTTTATTAATGAGCGCGTCGGTCTCGCCGAAAATCTGCCGTCGCTCGCTGTGGCCGAGGATCACATATTTCACGTAAAGCTCGCGCAGCATCGGCGCGCTGATCTCGCCGGTGAATGCGCCGCTGGTCTCGAAATACATGTTCTGCGCGGCGGTGCGGATTTTTTGCGAGCCGCCGAGGAGCTCGGAAATTTTTGCGAGCGCGGTGAAGGGCGGGGCAATGACGATGTCCACGCCGGACACATCCTCGACCTCGAGTCGGAAGTCTTTGAGGAAGCTTTCCGTCTCGGCGACGGTCTGGTTCATCTTCCAGTTTGCGGCGATGATTTTTTTGCGCATGGGATTTGGACAGAATTTACAGAATTGACGGAATTACAACGGCCTTTTCAGCAATCCAATTTTGTAAATCCTGTTAATTCTGTCTGATTATTTTTCGCTGAGTGCCGCAACTCCCGGTAGGGTCTTGCCTTCGAGGAGTTCGAGCGAGGCGCCGCCGCCGGTGGAGGCGTGGGTGACCTTGTCTATCACGCCGAATTTTTTCGCCGCCGTCGCGGTGTCGCCGCCGCCGACCACGGTGGTCGCGCCAGCCGCGGTTGCCTTCGCGATTGCCGCCGCCATCGCCTTCGTGCCTTCCGCGAACTTTGCAAATTCGAAAACGCCCGCGGGGCCGTTCCAGACGATCGTTTTCGAGCGATCAATCACCGATGCGAAAATCTCGCGGCTCTTCGGTCCGACATCGAGGCCCTGCCAGCCTGCGGGAATGCCGTTCTCCGCTTCGGCGAAGCTCGTGTTCGCGTCCTCGGCGAATTTATCGGCGGTGATGAAATCCACGGGGAGGTGAATCTCGACGCCCTTCTCCTTCGCCTTTGCCATGAGCTCGGGAATGATCTTCGCGCCCTCCGGATCGTAAAGGCTTTCGCCGATTTCCATGCCGTCAATGACCTTGCGGAACGTGTAGGCCATGCCGCCGCCGATGATGAGTTCGTCGGCCTTGTCGAGCAGGCTGCGGATGAGCGGAATTTTGTCAGCGATCTTCGCGCCGCCGAGGATGGCAAGCAGCGGACGCTTGGGATGGTCGAGCACGGCCGCGAATGCGGTGAGCTCTTTTTCCATGAGGAAGCCGGCGAGCTTTTCGGGGAGGGCGATGCCGGTGACGGACGAATGCGCGCGGTGCGCGGTGCCGAACGCGTCGTTCACATAGACGTCGCCGAGTTTCGTGAGGCTGGCGCGGAATTCCTCGACCTTCGCGGGATCGGCCTTGGTCGTATTGCCTTCCTTGTCCTTCACCTTGCCTTCTTCCTCGAGGTGGAAGCGCACGTTTTCGAGCAGAACGACTTCGCCCGGCTGGAGCGCGGCGCACGCGGCCTCGACCTCGGCGCCGACGCAATCGTCGAGAAACTTCACCGGCTTGCCGAGCAGCTCCTGCAGCTTGTCCGCGATGGGCTTGAGCGTGTATTTGGGATTCTTTTTCCCATCCGGCCGCCCAAGGTGGCTCATCAATACAACCGACGCGCCCTGGTCGAGCGCGTATTGAATCGTGGGCAGCGCGGCGGTGATGCGCTGGGTGTTTGTGATTTCGCCGGTGGCCTTGTCCTGCGGGACGTTGAAGTCCACGCGCATGAGCACGCGTTTGCCGGCGAGGGCGATGTCTTTGATTGTTTTTTTCATAAAATTCGAAATGCGAAATGGGGAATGCGAAATGGCTAGGACTTCGTCGTTTTGGTGATGGCTGAGAGGATGCGTTTTAATTCTTCGGCGAGGTCGAGCAAGGCAGAAGCGGCGTTTCGGAAAGATTCGAAGGAATCGCGGATCAATCGCAGCCAGTAATGGGTCTCGCGGGCCTCTTTCTCGGCCTGGCACATCTTGGTATGAAAATCGGGGCGGGTTTGAGCCGCTTGAGCTTCCTCGACCAGTGCCCCGATGGAGGTACCGCTCCTTACCAACTGCCGCGAGAGCACGAACTCGCGCTCGTCGCGCTGCAGTTGGGTGGAAAGAGAAATCACTCGCAGCGCAAAATCGTAACTCTTTTCGAGAACGACATTGCCACTGGAGTCATTTCCCATTTCGCATTCCGAATTTCGAATTTTGCTTAAGCAGCAATCTGCTTAAGCAAATCCACGGTGCGGTAGCTGTAGCCCCACTCGTTGTCATACCAGCTCACGAGCTTGAAGAAATTCGCGTTCAGCTCGATGCCGCTGCCGGCGTCGAAGATGGACGAGTGCGTATCGTGGATGAAGTCCGAGGAAACGACCTCGTCGCCCGTGTAGGCGAGGATGCCCTTGAGGTAGGTCTCGCTGGCTTTTTTCATCGCTGCGCAAATTTCCTTGTAGCTTGTGGCCTTGGTCGTCTTGACCGTGAGATCAACGACGGAAACCGTCGGCGTGGGCACGCGGAACGACATGCCGGTGAGCTTGCCCTTCACCTCGGGGCAGACGAGCGCGACGGCCTTGGCGGCGCCGGTGGTGGAGGGGATGATGTTGATCGCAGCGCTGCGGCCGCCCTTCCAATCC
>JBOHXO010000434.1:0-3928 GCA_050737475.1 Chthoniobacterales bacterium | reverse complement strand
ATCCGTTCCTCATGAGCATCGTGAGCAACACCGACCACTGGATGTTCGTCGGCAGCAACTCCGCGTTCAGCGCAGGCCGCTGCGATCCCGACCACGCGCTTTTCCCCTACCAGACCGTGGACAAATTGCTCGACCGCGCCAGCGCCGGCGGAGTGACCACCATCCTGCGCGTCGAACGCGGCAATCGCACCGAGCTGTGGGAGCCGTGGCAGCCCGAGCGCTGCCGCCACGAAGTCACGCGCAACGTTTACAAGCACGTCTGGAACACGAGCGTCACGTTCGAGGAGATCAATCACACGCTCGGCCTCGCCCTCCGCTGGACACTCTCCGCGAGCGAACGCCACGGCTTCGTGCGCCGCTGCACGCTCACGAATCTTGATGGCAATGATATCGCCGTCACCTGCCTCGATGGCTGGCGCCGCCTGCTTCCGCCGGGCGTCGCACAGGAAACATTCTCCCGCTACAGCTACCTCGCCGCCGCCTACATGCGGCACGAACTGCTGCCCGCCGAGGCGCTCGGCATCTACACGCTCAACAGCGGCATCACCGATCGCGCCGAGCCCAGCGAATCGCTGCGCGTCTCGGTCGCATGGTCGCTGGGCCTGGATGCGCCGGAGATTCTGCTCTCCGAGCGCCAGGTCGAGGCCTTCCGCCGCGGCGAAAAAATTTCCACGGAAAATGAAGTGCGCGGCGCGTTCGGCGCACATCTTTCCGTGTCCAGTTTCCAGCTCGCTGCCGGCGGTTCGCGCGAATGGTTCACCGTCGCCGACTACGGCCTCGATCACTCCGCGCTCATCGCGTTGAAGAGCGAATTCGCGGCGCCGGAAAAATTGAAAGCCGCGCTGCTCGCCGGCATCGAGGAAAACAAACTCGGCCTCCGCGCCCGCATCGCCGCGGCCGACGGATTGCAGGACACCGCCGACCGCGCCGCAAGCGTTCACCATTTCGCGAACGTCATGTTCAACTGCATGCGCGGCGGATCGCTCGAGGATTCCTATTTCGCGCCATCGGCCGACTTCGCGAAATTCCTGCGCACGCGCAATCGCGCCGTCCACGCGCGCCATGCGGACTGGCTCGCCCAGCTCCCGCCGCGCATTCGTTTCGACGAGCTCGCAAAATCCGCGGCCGGGCGCAACGACGCGCAACTCACGCGCCTCTCGCGCGAATATCTCCCGCTCTCGTTCAGCCGTCGCCACGGCGATCCGAGCCGCCCGTGGAATCGTTTTTCCATTCGCGTGTAGGACTCCGCCGGCGAGCCCGTCTATGGCTACCAGGGCAACTGGCGCGACATTTTCCAGAATTGGGAAAGCCTCGCGCAAAGCTACCCCGCCGCGCTCGACGCGATGATCACCGTCTTCCTCAACGCCTCCACTGCCGACGGCTACAACCCCTACCGCATCACGCGCGACGGCATCGAATGGGAGGTCCTCGACATCCACGATCCATGGAGCCACATCGGCTACTGGGGCGATCACCAGATCATCTACCTGCTGCGCCTGCTTGAAAGCCGCGAGCGCTTCTCGCCCGGCGAACTTTCCGGACGCCTCGCCGAGCGGCTCTACGCCTACGCCTCCGTGCCCTACGAGATCGGCGGGTTCGAAAAAATCACGCACGATCCCGGCCACTCGATCACATTCAACGACGCGCTGCACAACCGCCTCGAAAAACTCGCAAAGGAAACCGGCGGCGACGGAAAACTGCTCGCCGACGCAAACGGCGAAGTCGCCCTCGTCTCGCTCGCAGAAAAACTCCTCGTCCCCGTCCTCGTGAAGTTGAGCAACCTCGTGCCCGAAGGCGGCATCTGGCTCAACACGCAGCGGCCCGAGTGGAACGACGCAAACAACGCGCTCGCCGGCTGGGGCCTCTCGATGGTCACCGTCTATTACATCCGGCGCTACCTCGGATTCCTCGACGAAATTTTTGCCGGCGACGAAACTCTACCCGTCTCCGCGCCCGTCGCCACGCTGCTGCGCGAGATCACCGGCATCTTCGGCGGAATCGCTGATGTGGAATGGAACGACGAGCGTCGCTTCGAAACTTTGAAATCCCTCGGCGAGGCCGGCGCGCGTCATCGCGAAGCTGTCTATTCCCGGCAGCCCGGCGCGGGAGCCGTCGTGCCCGCATCCGAAATCCGCGCCTTCATCGCCGCGGCGCTGCCGGTCATTGATCAATCCATCCTCGCGAACCGCCGCAGCGACGGCACCTACCACAGCTACAACCTGCTCTCGCTCGGCAACGGCCGCGCGCACGTGAAGCATCTCTCGCTGATGCTCGAGGGCCAGGTCGCCGTGCTCAGCAGCGGCGCGTTGAAGCCGGAGGAAGTCGTCGCGCTGCTCCGCGCCATGCGCCAGAGCGATCTCTTCCGCGAGGACCAGCACAGCTATTTGCTCTATCCCGATCGCGAAGTCGCGCCGTTCCTTTCCCGCAACGCACTGCCGAAGGATTGGAAAACGCGCGCACCCGCGCTCGACAAACTCGTCGCATCCGGCGGCCGCAGCATCGTCACGCTCGACGCAAATGGCGGCGCGCATTTTGCCGCGGAACTCACGAACACACGCGACCTCGACGCGGCGCTCGATGCCGCCGGCGTAAAGACGGATCGCGAGTCCGTGCTCGAGCTCTGGGAGGAAGTCTTCCAGCACAGCGCGTTCACGGGCCGCAGCGGCGGCATGTTCGGCTTCGAAGGCCTCGGCAGCATCTACTGGCACATGGTCGCGAAGCTGCTGCTCGCGATTCAGGAAAACCACGCCCGCGCCCTCGCTTCCGGCGCACCGCCGGCGGTCACCGACTCGTTGCGCACCGCCTACATTGACGCCCGCAACGGCCTCGGCTTCACGAAAACGCCCGCCGTTTATGGCGCGTTCCCGACCGATCCCTATTCGCACACGCCCGCACACGCCGGTGCTCAGCAGCCCGGCATGACCGGCCAGGTGAAGGAGGAAATCCTCACCCGTCTCGGCGAACTCGGCGTGCACTTCACGGATGGCTGCCTCGCCTTCGACCCGCGCCTCCTGCCACTCGAGGAGTTTTTCGACAAGCCGCATGCCTTTCATTACGTGGACGCCACGTGCAACGACACGACGTGGACGCTCCCCGCGCACAGCCTCGGCTTCACCTGCTGCCAGGTCCCGGTCTGCTACCGCCTCGCGGACACAGGTTCGATCACCGTCGAACATTCCGACGGCACTTCGAAAGCGCTCCCCGCCACCACTCTCTCCGCTGCGGACAGCGCCGCCATTCTCGCGCGCGACGGAACCGTGAAACGCGTGCTCGTGGAAGTGCCCCGCGGTTTGATCCATCCCGCCGCCCCGGCCGCCTGAAGGACCGGCCCTCAAGAATCCCCGCACGCCTCATTGCCAACGTCCGATTTTCCAAATAAACGATAGGCCAGTCTTCCCCCCATCCCTTCCGCATGAGCACAGAACAGAGCAGCGACACCCTCCCAAAACTCACAGTTAAAGAAAAAGTCGGCTTCGGTTCCGGCGACCTTGCCAGCAACCTGATCTGGCAATCGGGCGGCATCTTTCAGAATTTCTTCTACACGGATATTTTCATGCTGGTTCCCGGCGCCGTGGCCATGGTGATGCTCTTCAGCCGCATCTTCGACGGTTTCGTGGACCTGGCGGTGGGCGCCTGGGCTGACCGCACCAACACAAGATGGGGGAAATTCCGGCCCTTTATCCTCTGGTGGGTGCTTCCCGTGGCGGTGATATTTGCCATGAATTACTCGGTGCCTCCCAAGTCCTGGAACGTGCACTTTTTCGATATCCCGGCATTCCATTTCTTCGGTTATCCAGTAGCGGCCGCACCCATCACCGGCTACCTGATCTATGCTTGGGTGACCGCCACCCTTTTGATGTCGCTTTACTCGGCAATCAACATCTCTTACGGCGCACTCTCCGGAGTGATGACCGATGATCCCCATGAT
>JBOHXO010000433.1:0-3905 GCA_050737475.1 Chthoniobacterales bacterium | reverse complement strand
CCGCCGAGCACTGGTTGTCCGTCCCAAAACTCGCACCGGGATTTTTTGCATGAACTTCCTGCCTCTTCCCGGTGGCACTTTTTTCATGGGCGAAAGCGACGCCGACAAATTCGCGAACGACACCGAGCGCCCGCGCCGCGAGGTCACCATTCCGCCCGGCGTCGAGATCGCAATTGATCCCGTAACCGTCGGCGAATTCCGCGCTTTCGCGCCCGCACATTCTCCGGCGGAAGCGGACGACCTGCCCGTCACCGATGTCTCATGGCAGGACGCGAGCGACTTCGCCGCGTGGTTCTCGAACGAACTCGGCGCCCCATGCCGTCTGCCCACCGAGGCGGAATGGGAATATGCCTGCCGCGCAGGAACAACCACCGCCTTCGCCTGCGGCAACGAACTCCCGCTCTCCGCCGCAAACTATCTTTATTCCGAGCACGGCGAGCGCATCGGCGTCGGCGCGAAGACTCCCGTCGGCACCTATCCCGCAAACGCATTCGGCCTGCGCGACATGCACGGCAACGTCTGCGAATGGGTCGCCGACCGCTGGCGCCCCGCCTACGACAAGGACGCGGTCGGAAGCCTCCGCGTCATCCGCGGCGGCGCATGGGATTATCTCCCGCGCCTGCTCCGCAGCTCGTGGCGCGACGCACTTCCCGAAACCACCCGCCGCGACAACCTCGGCTTCCGCCTCGCACGCGAGGATTGAAAAAATGCGCACGCTCGCCTTCAAGACGCTCTGGGGCCACTCCGGTTCCGTCGGGGAAGCGGCATTGCAGGCGAAGCAGGCCGGCTTCGAGGGATTGGAAGGTCCCGTGCCGCAGGACTCCACGGAGCTTTCCGCGGCATTGCAAAATCACGGCCTCGAGTTCATCGCGGAAATCTCCACCACCGGTTTTGCAACACCCGCGGCGGGCACATCGGTCCGCGAGCATCTCGACGCATTCGAGCGCGGCCTGGATCGTGCCGCCGCGCTCGCCCCGCGATTCGTCACCACCATGGCGGGCAGCGACCTCTGGCCGTTTCGCGACAGCGTGCAATTTCTCACCGCCGCATGGGAAATCGCACAAGCGCTCGGCATCCGCGTCGGATTCGAGACGCATCGCAGCCGCAGCCTCTTCCATCCCATTCGCACAATGGAGCTTCTCGCCGGGCTTCCGCCCATCGAGCTCACGCTCGACTTCAGCCACTGGTGCGTCGTCACCGAGCGCCTCGTGCTCGACGAACTTCCCAACGTCCTCGCCCTCTGCGCCGAACGCGCGCTGCATTTCCACGCACGCATCGGCTACGATCAAGGCCCGCAGGTGCCCGACCCGCGGGCGCCGGAATTCGAGCCCGCCGTTTCCGCGCATCTCCGCTGGTGGCGCACGGTCTGGGAATCGCAGCGCCACCGCGGATTCGACGCAATCACCTTCACGCCCGAGTTCGGTCCCGACGGCTACCTTCATTGCGAGCCGTTCTCACAGCGTCCCGTCGCCGATCTCTGGGATTTGAATGTCGCCGCCGCCGAACTCGTCCGCCGGGAATTTCAGCAATGGAAATCTCAGCCATCAGCTCTCCATGCCCATGCTCGCGCCTGAAACCGAACTCCACATCGCACAAACCGAAGCCGCCGTCCGCCGCTCCGCCGCGACAGGCGGAATCCGGCCCGAGCGCCCGCTCGACGAAGTGCTCGCCGACATCCAGCGCACCGCTGCGCTGCCGCTCGAGCAGGCGACGACGCTCCCGCCGGAAGCCTACACCAGCGCGACATTCTACAAATGGGAGTTGGAGCACGTCTTCCAGCCGGAATGGCTCTGCGTCGCGCACATCTCCCAACTGCCCGAGCCGGGCGATTTCCTCACGCTCGATCTCCTCGGCGAGCCGCTGCTGATCATGCACGGAAAGGACGGCGCCGTTCGCGTGCTGTCCCGCGTCTGCCCGCACCGCGGCATGGACATCATGCCTCCGGGCTTCGGCCGCGATGAACATTCCATCGCCGAGGCCGCGGACTCCCCCGGCGCCGGCCACACGCGCCTCCTGCTCTGCCCCTACCACTCGTGGACATTCGAGCTCGACGGAAAATTGAAGGCGTGTCCCGAGATGCACCAGGCCGCGGGATTCGTTCGCGACGCCCACGCACTGCGAACTTTTCGCAGCGAAATCTGGAACGGATTTATTTTTGTAAACCTCGACGGAACCGCTCCGCCACTCGCCGGGCGGCTCACCGCGATGGACGCCGACCTCGGGCAATGGAATCCCGCCGAAATGGAAATCGTCGTCCAGCGCGAATGGGATTGTCCGTTCAACTGGAAGGTGCTCGTCGAGAATTTCATGGAGTCCTACCACCACCTCGGCGCGCATTCGAAAACACTCCAGCCCATGATGCCAGCACGCGACACATGGAACGAGGAGGAGCGCGAGCTCTACGTGCGCTGCCATCTGCCGTTCAAGGATTCCGTCCTCGATGAACTCCACGCGCGGCAGCATCCCTTCGGCTTCCCGACCATCAATGCGCTCGACGATATGAAGAAAAAGGAGTCGGGACTCTTCCTCATTCATCCCTGCTTCCTCGCGTTCGTGCTGCCGGACCGCCTCGTGTGGTATCGCATCGAGCCGCGCGGGCCGGACAATCTGCGCCTGCTCACCACGATGCTCGTGCCGCGCGGAACAGCACGCCGTGACGACTTCGCCTCCGCGCTCGAGCGCGAGACGCCGTCGTTCTTCGAATTCCATCTCGAGGATATGGAAATGTGCACGGCGATCCAGCGCGGCATGCACTCGCTCGGCGCGCAGCGCGGCCGCCTCAGTCACCTCGAGATGTCGGTGTGGCTCGTGCAGCGCTACCTCGCCGCACGCGCCCGCGGCACATGGCCCACGCTCGATCAACCCGCAGCGCCCGGCCAGAAATGACTTCAGACAGAATTAACAAAATTTACAGAATTCAAACCATAAGACCCGCCACATCCCAATTCCGTTAATTCTGTAAATTCTGTCCAGGTATTCATGTCTCCCTCATTCACTCCAGAACCCCGTTTCACATGGCCGCACGGCAAACGCTGCGCCGTGATGCTTTGCTTCGATGTGGATGGCGAAACGACCGCGCTCTCCGAGGATCCCGCGCTCGCCCGCCGGCTCACCACCATGTCGCAATGCGAATATGGCCCGCGCATCGGCGTGCCGCGTCTGCTCGGTCTGCTCGAGCATTGCGGAGTGCCCGCGACATTTTTCATCCCGTCCTACATCGCGGAGCATCATCCGGAAATGACGCGCACCATCGCCCGCGCCGGCCACGAAATCGGCGCGCACGGCCATCTCCACGAAAAACTCGCCCACCTCTCCCCCGACCAGGAAGAGGCCGTGCTGCGCAAAAGTCTGCGCATCCTCGAGGACATCGCGGGCACGCGCCCGCTCGGTCATCGCGCGCCGTGGTTCGAGATCAATCCCGGCACGCCCGACCTGCTCAAGGCCCACGGTCTGCTCTACAGCGCGAGCATGATGGGCGACGACGTTCCGTATTTTCATGCGAACGGACTCGTCGAAATTCCCGGCCAGTGGATGCTCGAGGACTGGGAGCAATTCGCCTTCAATGCCGAGCCCGCCTGGGGCTTCGTCCCGGAGAATTGCGAGAAAGTTTACGACCTCTGGATGCGCGAATACGAAGCCATGCGCGACTTCGGCTGCTGCTTCGTCCTCACGCTGCATCCGTGGTTGAGCGGACGGCCCTCACGTGTGCGATTGCTCGAGCGCATCATCCGCGACATTCAATCCGACGGCTCCGCATGGATCGCCACCGGCTCGGAGATCGCCCGCTACTCCCTCGAGACTCCGCAAGCGCGCAGGGAGATTGATCCCGACTGCAAATAACGACTGCAGGCGCAATCGCCGGGTGAACGATCAACAAAAGAATGTGGCGCCTGACTCATTTCATA
>JBOHXO010000432.1:0-1958 GCA_050737475.1 Chthoniobacterales bacterium | reverse complement strand
GTCTCGACGGTGACCCATGCGATGCCGGGGCTGGATGTGAGCACGTCGAAGGCGGCATTCGTGCCGACGGGCGCAGGCTTGTCCTTTGCGACGGATTTGATTTCGAGTTTTTCGTCGCTCTTCACGGGCAGTTGCGCTTCGCCATTGCCGGAGAGATAAATTTCATCACTGACCGTGATGCCGGATTGGCCGGAGAGCGGGGACACGACGAGCACGTAGCGGCCGGGTTCCTTCGGCGTGAACGCGAGGTGTCCGTTCGCGGGGACATTCTTCTTCTCGATCGGCACGTATTTGTCGGAGTTGCGGTAGCGGTAGACGAATGGCGCGATACGCTCCTTCACGGATTTCGTCTGCACGAGGAACAACGCGGCCTGCACCTCGGCGGGCGGCTTTTGCGATTTGTCGCGCGAGATCGCCTGCAGGTCGAAGGCGATGTCTTTTTTCCCGGATTCGCTGTCCGCGCGGACGCCGAGTGTCACATCGTTCATCGCGATTTTTTGCTCCGCGCCGCCGGTGATTGTCTGTCCGTCGGGACCGGTGACGTCCACGCGCCACAACACATCGCTGTTTGCGCGCAGGCCGGGATCCTTGAACGGCGCGTCGCTGGTGATCGTGGCGCGGCCCTTCGCATCGAGCGCGGTTTCGCCGGTGACCTCCATTTCGAAGGCAGGTGTTTTGCGATGCTCGGAATAAAGATCCACGCGGACGAATCCATCGGCATCCTCGTCGCTGTAGTATTCGCCGT
Source organism: Chthoniobacterales bacterium (assembly GCA_050737475.1). Taxonomy (GTDB): domain Bacteria; phylum Verrucomicrobiota; class Verrucomicrobiia; order Chthoniobacterales; family JAATET01; genus JAATET01. Next base: position 1,213 of record JBOHXO010000432.1, on the reverse strand, counting down.
CGGAATCGCTGATCCACGTGGCGGTCCATTTGATCGCGCTGCCGACGTTTGGCGCGCCGTGGAAATATTGCGACGAGACATTCACCGTGGCATTCGCGGCCTTCGTCTGGTCGGGGGTTTCGCAAACGACGGAGAACGAGGGATTGCGGAATTCCTGGATTTGAAAACTTTCCGGGTAACCGACCTCGGTGTCGCCGATTTTCGTGGAGATGCGGAAGTCGCCGAGTTTGCCCTGCGGCGGGGAGGTCCATGCGGCGTCCCATCCGCCAAATGCGTTGGTCTTCGCCGTGCCTTCGGCCACGTGCTCGTCGCGGTCGCCGCCCGTGATCTGCCACGAGACCTGCGTGTCCGGCGGAATGGAGAGGCGGTCGTTTTCATTGCGGCGGAGCATTCCCTTGAAATGGATCTCCTCGCCGGGACGGTAGAGCGGGCGGTCGGTCACAACGCGACCCAGCCACTGCGGAGCGGGACGGAAATAGGACGAGCCGGTGTCGGAGAATGGTGCACCGGGAGCGGATAACTCGACCGCCTGCGCACCACCATTGTCCGCGAGGAAAAATGCCGAGCCGACGAGCGATGCTGCGGGAAATTCGGCCACGCCGAATTTATCCGTCGTGGCGTGCGCGAGTTCGCTGAGCGTCGCTGTGACGAGCTTGACGTTAGCGCCCGCGATCGGCTCGCCGTCGCCCATGCGCGCGAGGCGGAGTTGCGTGCCGGCGGACATCGTCTTTTGCGTGAAGACGATTTCGTTGAAGAAAATCAACGAGCGATTCACGACCGCGCCGTTGCCGGCCGTCTTCGCGACCGCTTCGATGAGGTAGGGGCCGCTGAGTGCAGGCTGGCCTGCGGCGGGTTTCCATTCGATCGGGCGCACCTGCTCGCGGTCGTTGTCGGACGCGGCAATTTCGTCCTGCGCGACCACGCCGAGATGAAATTCGTCCACTAGGATTTTCGACGTGTCGTCGTTCATCGCGGTGCGCACTTCCTGCAGGCGGTCCAGCGGGATTGCCGCCAGCTTCCACGTGATCGGGCCGGTGTTCGCCTGGAGCAGCGCGAATCGCAGCCCGAGCGCCGCCCGCTGTCGCAGCACGCCCTCGGGGAAAAGCACCGTGGGCTTTTTCGACTGGAAGGTCGCGCCCCATGTCTCGGGCTTCGGCAGCGTGTAGCCGGGGTCGCCGACGATGCGGTTGGAAATGGAGACCTTGTAGCGGAT
>JBOHXO010000431.1:0-3417 GCA_050737475.1 Chthoniobacterales bacterium | reverse complement strand
GCTGAAAACGTAAGATGGATGCTGTGCAGGCGGGCCTCCACCCGACCGGGAGAAACCGCGCTCCATCCGAGGGAAACCGCGCCGAAAAAGATCGCAAGCAGGATGCGCACTTTCCTCATCGTAGAGGACAGACGAAGTGCCGGTCGAGCCGGTTCGGTATCACTTGCCGGCGGCTTCCGCGTCCATTTTCGCGCGTGCGGCGGCGACTTCCTTCGCGTTGACGGTCGCGGTTTTCTCCCCTTTACCGAAAGTCTTGCGGACATAGTTCAAGACGGCGGCCATCTCCTCGTCGTTCATCTTGTAGTAAAAGGAATCCATCGTGCTCGCGCCGAATTTCGGCCGGTCCTCGGGGAGCACGGCGGCGGCTCCTTTCAACAGAATTTGGATCAACAACGCCGGGTCGCCCTCGACGATCGCATTGCCCTTGAGCGCGGGCGCCATGTTGGGCATGCCCTGGCCGGCGGCCTGGTGGCACGCGAGGCAGTTATAAAGGTAAAGCTTGCTGCCATCGGGCGGCCCGGATGTCTCTGCGGATTGGGCGCGGACGATCGCCGGCGCGACGAATAATGCCGCGAGAGCAATCGCGACGAGGCTGGCAAGGGAATTGCGCATGGATGAGCTTACCAGTGTCAATTTTCCGTGCCCTTGTCCACCCGCCAGTCCGCGGGCTTTCGCGATTTGAATCCCCTTGACCTGTGAGGGCGAATCTCTGAGTTAGCTGGCGTGCATCGAACCCCCTTCCTCCGGGCGGCACGTCCGGGAATCCGTCGCGTCGTCCTCATTTTCACGAGTCTTTTGGCCACAGGTTCCGCAATGGCGGTTCTGCCCGTCACGCCGGCACCCACCCCGTCCCGCAATGTCGCGACCTACCTCTACGACCATTACCAGTCGGGCATGAATCCGAATGAGACCGCTCTCACGCCGGCCAATGTGAAGACCGGATTCGGCCTGCTTTTTTCCTGCGAGATTGATGGCCAGGCCTACGCGCAGCCGCTCTATCTCGCGAGTGTTCCGATCGCCGGCCAGCCCCGCAACGTCGTCTACGTCGCGACATGCCACGACTCGGTCTATGCCTTCGACGCGGACAAGGGTGGCGTGCCGCTCTGGCACGTTTCCTTCATCTCCCCCGCCGTCGGGAAAAATATCACGCCTGTTCCGAACGGCGATTTGCGAACCGGCGACGTTGTCCCGGAGGTCGGCATTCTTTCGACGCCCGTCATTGATGAAAAAACCGGCACGCTCTACGTCGTCGCGAAGACGAAGGAAACCGGCCGGCCCGATGGCCGCACGCATTACGTTCAGAAAATCCACGCGCTCGACGTGGTCACGGGAGCCGAGAAATTCGGCGGCCCGAAGGTCATCGGCGACGCATCGTTCGATCAGGGCAAATACGATTTCAATCTCGCTGCGAATCCGCAAACGCCGTTCGTCAAAGGCACCGCGCGCGACGCCATCGCCGGAAAAGTTTACTTCAACGCTCTGCGCAACAATCAGCGCTGCTCGCTCACGCTCAGCAACGGCGTGGTGTATGTCGGCTGGTCCTCGCATGGTGACAACGACCCCTACCACGGGTGGCTCATCGGTTTTAACGCCGCGACGCTGCTCCCCATTCCCAGCCAGATTCTTTGCTCCACGCCGGACGGAATGAAAGGCGGCATCTGGCAGGCCGGCGCGGGTCCCGCGATTGACAACGCCGGCAATCTTTTCATCGCGATCGCCAATGCCCCCGCTCCCTACAATGCGAACGTGAAGCCCGGCAACGTGGGCGAATCCATTCTCAAGTTCGACCCTCGCGCCGGTCTGTCGGTCGCGGCCGCGGGCTTCGATTTCTTCGCTCCGCACAACGCGCAGGACCTTGGCAATGGCGACACCGGAGTGGGCATGGGCGGCACTTTGCTCGTGGATGTTCCCGGACCGAATCCGCACCTTGCAATCGAGGGCGCGAAGAACGGCGTCGTCTACATCGTCAACCGCGACAAAATGGGCGGCTACGATCCGAAGGAGGACCGCAACGTGCAGAATCTCGAACCGCAGGGCGGCAACTGGATTTGCTCAGCGCCGGTTTTCTTCAACAATTTCCTCTACTACGTGCGCAGCGGCGCGGAGCTCAAATGCGTGCCTCTCGAGAATGGAAAATTTGGCGCCACGAAGGGCACGGCGAAAGGCAGCGGCGGTCGCGGCGGCGGACCGGTCGTCTCCGCAAACGGAACTGCCAACGGCATCCTGTGGCTCATTGGCAATGGCGCCCCCGCCTCGTTGATTGCCTATTCCACCGACGAACTCGCAAAGGGCAACGGCCCCGTGGAGCCTATCTACACCGGGCGCATGCCGAGCGGCGGGGTCAAGTTCACGCACCCCATCGTGATCAACGGCAAAGTCTACGCCTGCAGCGCCAACGCCCGGCCCGGCGGCACGACTGCACATCTCAATATCTTCGGACTGACTGCCCAAAAGCCCTGACCGCCGCCGCCTCATGGCCCGGCGAATTCAATGGTGATGCCCGTGATGGAGGTCCGGGTAATGGTGATGCGTGTGCCGGAGCCGGGTGTGCTTGTGGCGATGCATGTGCGGCTCCCCCGGGGGGTCATCGGGTGAATGTTCGTGCCGGTGGTGCTCGTCGTGAACGTGCGGATGTTCATGCTCCATCGGCTCGTGCACATGTTCGTGTTCGTGTTTTTCAGTAAGGTGCAGCCAGACGCCGGCAAGCATCAACAGACCCGATGCGCATAACGTCCAATCAATATGGCCCTGTCCGATCGCGAGAGCGAATGCCGCTCCCGCGAAAGGCGCCGTGGAAAAATACGCGCCGGTTCGCGCGGTCCCGAGAGAGCGAAGCGCCCGCACGAACAGCACGAGGCTCACGCCGTAGCCAAAAAATCCGACGACCGCCACTCCGACGCCGGCGCTGATGGACGGAAGTTTGGCGCCGATGGCGAGAGCAAGAGATGTGTTTGTCGCGCCGGCGGCGAGCCCCTTCCACATCGCGATTTGCGATGGATCGCTGCCGGAAATTTTTCGCGAGAGATTGTTGTCAATGCCCCAGCACACGCATGCCGCCGCGATGAGCAGCGCGCCGGTGGAAAACCCGGCATTACCGCCGGTGGGAAGCGTGAGGAGAACGCCGCCGAGCAGGATGCACACGAACCCCGTGGCCACACGACGGTCCACGTTCTCGCGAAAGACAACCCATGCGATCACGGCGGTCGCCACGGCCTCGAGATTGAGGAGCAGCGACGCCGAACTCGCGGAGGTGCTCATCAGGCCGAAGAGCAGCAAGGCGGGTGCAACGATTCCGCCGGCGAGGATGGCTCCGAAAAGCCATGGGAAATCCGCGCGTGTCAGCGGCGTTTCCGCGGCAGGCGCCGACGAGCTTCGAACCCGTCGGACGATTGCCAGGCCAACGCCCGAGCCGAGATA
>JBOHXO010000430.1:0-19301 GCA_050737475.1 Chthoniobacterales bacterium | reverse complement strand
GCCGCAGGCAGCGAGGAAAGCGCGCGAACGGCGAGCGGTGTGAGGTCGGCGAGCCCGACGATGACAATGTTGCGAACGTTTGCTGAAACGGCCGGCGATGCAGCCAGCTCCAGGCGCGCAGTCTCGCGATCGCGGCGTCCGATTCGTCGCAACGCGTCGAAGTGCGCCTGTTCGAGACCCGCCAGCGATTCCCACCGCTCCGAGTCCGCATGCTCGCCGAGCTGGCGCGCAGCGGCACGCAAGGTCCAGTTCGCATCGGTGAGCGAGGCGCGGAGTTCGAAAAACGTCCGCGCGAAATGCGTGCGCTCCTCGAATGTGCGGAACGGAATGCCATTCGGAAAAAGTGCGGCGAGATTTTGCGCGGGAAATTTTTCGAAGACGTCGAGAAACGTGGCGATGGACTCGAGCGAGCCGGCGACGTCGTTGTCGTCGGGTTGAAGAAATTGAGCCGGCGTGATCGTGCGTGGCGAAAGCACGCCCGCGGGCGAGGCATTTGCGAGTTCCTCCCGGAGCCGTCGCGATGCCTGACGCGTGGGCACGACGACGAGGGTGTCCGACAAATCCGTTCCATGCGCGACCGGATTGCGGGTGACCAGCCAATGCGCGGCGGCCCGGGCGGTGGGCCCTGTCCAATCGAGGAAAACGCGCTCCGGCTGGGGCATGCGCGCGAGACTAGCCGGGGAATCGCGCGGGCGCAAATGCCAGTGGCATGGCCGCGGATAGCCGCTAAGATAACCCGATGGCCGGCGAGTTCTCCTGCTTTCCCGCAGAGGGATTCATGACTCCAATTCTGGAGAATGCGGAAGTCCCGATTATTTCACCGGCGCGGCTCGACACGCGCTTCGTGATGGGCTGGAGGCATTTCGGGTCGAAGTTTTTTCGCTACAATTTTTCATTTCACGCGGGGCTGCTGTGCGGGGTGATTCCGCTGCGCGTGCGGCTCGGGGAATTCGAGGAGAGCAAGAGCCAGCGGCGCGTCATCCGGCGCAACGCCGATCTCGAGATGCGATTTGTGCCTGCGGGGCATTGCGCGGCCTACGACCGGCTGTTCGTGAAGCACAGGACGCGCTTCACGGAGAACGTGCCGGATTCGCTGCGCGATTTTTTGTCGGAGGCGCCGGCGGAAATTCCCTGCGCAAACATGGCGCTCGAGGTGCGCCTCGGGCGGGAATTGCTCGCGGTGAGCTTCATGGATATCGGCGCTGAGGCCACATCGAGTGTGTATGCGGTCTTCGACCCGGAGCACGCGCCGCGCAGTCTTGGCATTTTCACGATGCTCATGGAGATCGCGCAGTCGCGAAAACTCGGCAAAGTTTTTCATTACCTCGGCTACTCCTACTCGGTGCCTTCGGTCTACGATTACAAAAAGGGCTTCCACCGCGTGGAGGGATACGACTGGGGGCGAAGCTGGATTCCGATGCCGGAGGAATTTGAATGGTCGCGCGAGGTCGAGGTGACGGAGAATCCGCGCTGATGTCCACGCAACTGGAAATCCGTTCCATCGAGTCCGGCGACTGGCCGGGAATTGATCGCGTGCAGCGCGCGAGCTTCCCGCCTTCCGCCATCGAAAATATGGCGGCGCTGCGAAGCATCGTGAATGCGGCGCCGGAGTTTTGCTCGGTGGCCGTGAGCGATGAGGCCGTGGTCGGTTACCTGCTTTCCCATCCGTGGATGGCGGATGATCTGCCAGCGCTGAACGAGCCGCTGCGCGATTGTGCCGACGTCAAGGACACGCTTTTCATTCACGACATGGCGATTGTGCCGTCAGCCCGCGACGGCGGTCTGGCGAGCCGGATGGTGCAAAGCATGCTCGACCACGCGAGGGAAAGGGAACTGCGCCACGCCGCGTTGATTTCGGTGCAGGACACCGTGAAATTCTGGTCCCGTTTTGGATTCGTGGAACGGCCGGACCTTACCGAGCGATTTCGCGCGCGCGTCGCCGCTTTTACCGAAATTCCGTTTCAGTTCATGGCCGCGGAACTGGCGCCGGGATACCACTTCGCGACGTAATCGCGCAGCGCGGACAATTCCGTCGTGGGTCCGCGAAACGCAATGTAGCCGTCGGGCCGGACCAGGAAACATGCGGGTCCGCCGACGCCATAGGCCTCGTGCGCCGCGCCTTCGGAGTCCACCGCCGCGCCATCAACGAAGCCTTCATCGGTGATGAAAGTGATTTTGAGAAAGTCGTCGAACGCGGCGAATTCCGACGCGAACTCCGCAAGGGCGGACAGTTGTTCCGCCTTCGGTTTGCGGCCGGAAAAAAGCAGGAGCTGGTGCCGTGGATCGCCTTTCCAGATTTCGAAAAGGCGGCGCGGCGTGTCGTCGCCGTAATGCAGCCCTTCGGCGTCCGGCGCGCGGTATCCGGCATGGACTCCGTAATCCAGCCAGCTCGCGCGGTGGTCTTCGACGACGGGGCTGTGAGGATAGGCGATCTCGAGCATGCTGAAAATGCGCGCGATACCGGCGGTGAGGCCGAGCTGGCTGAGCGTGCGAATGACGAGATTGCGAACTTCCACCACGACCGGCTGGCGAAGGTTGATCATCTTTGTCGCGGGACCGACCTTGCTGAGAAGCTGTTTTGCGTTTTCGTGCCGCTCGGGATTGTAGCTGTCGAGCAGCCTCTCCGACGCCGTGCCCTTGAGCACGAGCGCGAGTTTCCATGCGAGGTTCAAGCTGTCCTGGATGCCGGTGTTCATGCCCTGACCGCCGAGCGGGCTGTGAACATGCGAGGCATCGCCTGCGAGGAACACGCGGCCGTTGCGCATCGTCGGAGTCATGCGCGTGTTGATGCTGAACGGGCTGATCCACACGGGATCGTAAAGCGGCGCATCAATTCCGAAGCGGCGGGTCACAATATCCTGCACGCCTTCGAGCGTGATTTTCTCGGCTTCGGCGGCAGTGATTTTTGGGACGTTGACGATGACGCGCCAGCGGTCGTTGTTCATCGGTGCGATGAATGCGATGCCTTCGAGCGAGAGATACACGACCGCTTCGTCGGGCGGACGATCCCAGCGGATTTTTACGTCGGCGGTGATCCATGTGGCGTCGAGCGTCTCGCCCTCGAGCTGCAGGTCGAGGCCGTGCCGGACCGTGCTGCGCGCGCCATCCGTGCCGAGCAGGTAGGAAAATTCCTCCGCGGTTTCGCTGCCGTCGGCGTGCTTGAGGGTGGCGCTGACGCCGGTGCCGGATTGCTTGAACCCGGTGATTTCAACCTGCCGCTCCACGGCGACGCCGAGGGCATTCAGATGCTCAGTGAGCAGGCGCTCGGTGGTGCATTGGTCCACGCCGAGCATGTAGTGATAATGCGAGGGCAGGTGGTCCATGTTCGGCCGCGCGAGAAGCGCGCCACCGGGTCCGAAAAGCGAAGCGCCGTGGACTTTGACGCCGATGGCGAGGAAATCATCCACGATGCCGAGGCGTTCGAACATCTCGAGCGTGCGCGCGTGAATGATGGCGGCGCGCGATTGGTTCGTGGGTTTGTCGAGACGGTCAATGATCCGGACGGCGATGCCGGATTGCGCGAGTGAGAGGGCGGCAGCCAGTCCGACAGGACCTGCACCGGCGACGAGAACGGGAGCGGCGTGCATGCACGAAGCACACGTCATCGCCGCTCCCGGTGCAAACCAATTGTGCTACTGAGTGGGCTGCTGATTCTGCGACCCGGATTCCTGCGATTCGGAGCCCTGGCCCTCTCCGCCTCCCTCGCGTGGCGGCGGTGGCGGGCGCATCTCTTCACGCGTGAGCTGGCCGTCGCCATTCTGATCGAGCTGCTTGAGGGCTTCCGAGGCGTTGGCGATTTCGTCAGCCGAAATCACACCGTCGTGATTGGCATCGAGCACCGCGATGACGGGCGGCGGCGGGCGCTGTCCATCCGGCGGCGGAGGCGGTGGTTGCTGGCCTTGGCGGCCGGGCTGTTGTCTTTGCTGGCCGCCATTGGGCGACATTGGCTGCGCGGCAAGCGTCGAGACGCAGGCTGCGACAACGAGTGTGGTGAGGATCGTTTTCATGTCGGCTTCAACAAAGCACCGATGTGTGAAGCGGGTGTGAAGGCGCGCGGGCAATTTTGTAAAGCTTTGGTAAATGTGGACGCAATTCGGCGCGGTGCCGCATATTCTCGAATGCGATGACATCCCCGGCCCGACCCGCACCCGTGCGCACGCGCGTGCTCATCATTGACGACGACCGCAAGCTCTGCCGGCTGATCAAAAACTATCTCGACCCGATGGGCTACGAGGTGTTCGCCGCGCACACCGGACCTGACGGACTCGAGCTCGCGACGACGGAGGAATTCGACGCGATCATTCTCGACGGCATGCTGCCGGGGCTCGATGGATTCGAGGTGCTCAAGGAACTGCGCAAGACGCGCGAGACGCCGCTGCTCATGCTCACGGGCCGCGGCGACGAGGCCGACCGCATCGTGGGGCTCGAACTCGGCGCGGACGATTATCTGCCGAAAACATTTTCGACCCGCGAGTTGCTCGCGCGGCTCCGCGCGGTGACGCGCCGCCGTCCGCGGACCGAACAGGAACAATGCGCCGAAATCGTGGTAGGCGCGCTGCGCATCAACCTCGACGCCCGCGTCGCGTCGCTCGACGACCAGGCGCTTCCGCTCACGCCGGTGGAGTTCGATTTCCTGGCGCTGCTCGCAAAATCGCCGGGTCGCATCCGCTCGCGCGACCAGCTCCTCGAGGAAATTCGCGACCGAAACTACGAGGTTTTCGACCGCTCGGTGGACGTGCACATTTCCGCGCTGCGCAGGAAATTGAACGACGATCCGCGCCAGCCGCGCTTCATCCAGACAGTGCGCAGCGCGGGATACATGCTGCTGCGGCCGGGAGGTTGAGATGCGCGCGCCGCTCTACGCAAAAATCCTCGGCTGGTTCCTGCTGAACCTGCTGCTGCTTGCGATCGGCGCGGTGATCTTCCTGCGCACGCAATTCGATTTCGACCTCAACGGATTGTTGTCGGGCCGCGCCGGTTCGCAAGTGGATGCGGTGAGTCACTTGATCGAGGCGGAGATCGGGCGCAACCAGCCGTCGTCGTGGGATGGAGTGCTGCTGCGTTACAGCGAGGCTTACAACGTGAATTTCACGGTCTGCAGGCCGGATGGCGTGCCGATTGCCGGAATCACGAATCCGCTGCCGCCCGCGGTGGAGGAGCGGTTTTCGCGAACGCGCCAGCCTCCTTTTCCGAATGGCGGAGAGCCGCCATTTCCGCGCGGAGACAGGCCGGATCCCGCGGACGGGCGACCGGTTCCCGCGCCGCCACCACCGCCTCCGCGATTCGAGCGCGCGATCGTTCACACGCGCGATCCCTCGGCGTATTGGGCGGTGGCGCCGATTACATTGCCGGGACGTGACGGACATCCAAATCCCGGCGTGCTGGTGATTCGCTCGGACTCGTTGAATGCGGGAGGATTGTTCTTCGACGTGAGGCCGTGGCTGGCGGCGGGCGCAATCCTCGTGGCTGCATCGGCGTTGTTCTGGATGCCGTTCGTCCGGCGCATTACGCATTCGCTTTCGCGGATGACTGCGGCCACGCGCGGCATCGCTGACGGAAATTTCGACATCAAGCTCAACGAGCGCACGGGCGACGAACTCGGCTCGCTTGCCGGCTCGATCAATCGCATGGCGCGGCGGCTCGACGGTTTTGTATCGGGGCAGAAACGCTTTCTCGGCGACATCGCGCACGAGTTGTGCGCGCCGCTCGCGCGCATCCAGATCGCGCTCGGCATTCTCGAGGAACGCGCGCCCGCGGAGCAGCAGGCCGCAATCGCCGACGTGCGCGAGGAGGCGGACCAGATAAGCTCGCTCGTCAATGAGTTGCTGGCGTTTTCAAAGGCGTCGCTCGGGCCGCAGGATATCCGGCGCACGGCGGTGGATGTGTGCGCGGTTGCGGAGCGTGCGATCCGGCGCGAGGCGGCGGGATCTGCGAAAGTGAGCCTCGATGTGCCCGAGGGACTTTTGGTGCTGGCCGACGCAAGCCTGCTCGAGCGCGCACTGGCAAATCTCATTCGCAACGCCCTTCGCTATTCGAATGGCAGCCGCATCGAGATCGGCGGGACGCGTGACGACGATGGCGCGGTGATCGTGACGGTTGCGGATTCGGGCCCCGGCATTCCCGACGATGCGATCGCCAAAATTTTCGATCCGTTCTTCCGTCCGGACCAATCGCGCAGCCGCGAGACAGGCGGCGCGGGCCTTGGCCTCGCAATCGTGAAAAATTGCGCGGAGATGTGCGGCGGCAGCGTGAGTTGTCGCAACAGGCAGCCGTCGGGACTGGAAGTCAGCCTGCGCCTCGAGGCGGCACAGTGACGGCTAATACTGGCCCTGGTTCGCCGCCTGGGCGTTGATCTGTTTCAACAGCGGACCGAATTCGCCCGACCAGAGGCCGATCATTTTCCGGCTCTCCTCGAAGCCCGCTTCCCCGGCGTTGGTCACGCGCGAGACGTGGGTGGCGAGGAGGTAATTGTTGGTGGCGCCGAGTTGCGTGATCGTGAGTTTCACGCGGATCGAGGTGGTGGTGCCGTAGCTGCCGTAAAGAATTTTTCCGAATGTGTCCGACGGTTTGTCGAACGAGATCGAAGCCGGATAATTCATCGGCCCGGGGGTGTAGCCGTATTGCCCGAAGACGGTTTGCGCCGAGGAGATGATGGCGGTGACATTCGTGTTCGGCACGGTGGTCGAGCCCATGCCGCCGGACTCGGCGGTCGGCGTGGTGAGGCAGCCGGCGAGGAGGAGAGTGAGCGCGGCGAAGGCGGCGGGGAGGAACGGAAATTTCATCGCGGGGAGCATGGATTTTTCAAGGGTTTCGGGCAAGCCCGCTGAGATGTGCTGGAAAAGAAACGGCCGCCCTCGCGGGAAGGGCGGCCGTTTCGAAAGGACGATGCTGTTGTTACGCCCGTGCCGAGCGGCGGCGCGCGGCGATGACGATGAGCAGAAGGCTGATGGCGATTGCGAAGTGGTGCGGCTCGGGCACCGTGGCGAAGGAAACCTGCAGATTGTTTCCGCTCACCGAATAGGTCGGCACGTAATTTCCCGCGAGCCCGCCGAGGAAGTTCGTGGCGATATTTGAGGCGTTGAAGCCGCCGGCCTTGAAGCAGCGACGCCGGGGTTCGTTTTACTCTGAGAAATCCACGTTGATGCCCATGCGGTGCAGGCCCTTCTGCACGTCCTTCTGCAGGGTGTCGTAATCGCGGTCGCGCAGAAGGTATTTTTTCATGAGCGGCGCATCGCTTTCACCCGGTTGTAGTTTCTCCACGGCGCGCATGTATTCGATAAAGTGCGTGCCTTTCCCGTCGTCATCGATGTGGTAAAAATAATACGTGAGCGCGACCCCCGAGGCGTAGTTGGCACCCGCGCTGCTGCCCGTGCCGACAGCCGTGAGCCACTCATGGCCGCCCATGTTCATGAGCTTCTCGAGCGGGACCATTTGAAATGTGCCTCCGCCGGCGGGCAGAAGATGGTCGCGCAGGCGTTTCTCCGGCTGGAGGAAGGAGAAGCGGCCATTTTGGTATTTCGCAATTTCCGCGTAAACCGCGGCGCCCTCGACATACCAGATGGGTAGTTTCGGGATCCAATGGCACATCATCTGATGCGTGATCTCGTGAATGAGCGTGGAGTAATTTTCGTAGGCGTAATCCACGGTGACGCGCGATCCGAACATCTTCACGCCGAGGCTGGAGAGCGGCAGCTTGAGCTCGCCTTCGAGCAGCATGTAAACGCCGCTGGAACCCTTGGGACCGCCCGCGTCGGTATAGTCCGACTCGTAGGTGAAAATGCGCGCGCGGAATTTTTTCCGGCCGTCCTCCGGTGCCGGTTTGATGTCGAGCGGCAGCACGCAATTGAGCAGCCATGTTGTCTCGAAAATTTTGCTGAACTCCCGCACGAGGTTCGCGCCGAGCGGCGAATCGCACACGAATTCGTAGTGCTCGGTCTCGTAGATGTATTCCTTTTTTTCCGGGTTCTCGCGGACGACCGTGACGGTCGGCGTGTCCTTGAGCGTGACCATGCGCGGCCAATCTTTTACGGCCGGCGGCGTGGCGGGCTGCGCGGGGGTGGCGGTGGGTTTCGGCTGTTCAGCCACCCATTTCCGGTCGGCCTCCGAGAGCGAGGCAAGCGGGACGGTGGCCTCGCTGCCATTGCGCAATTTCAGGACGACCTTCGCGCCATCGGCCCGGACGAATGTGGCCTCCACGCGCCGCTGCTGCGTGTCGGTCCATGTGCGAAACGCGTTATCCTCCGCCGCCGCGGCGAAGCTTTTTGCGAAAAGCAGGAGCGCAAACAACAGGGTCAATCGCACGGGAAACAGTTACACCGGGCGCGGCGGGCAGGCCACGGATTTATCGCGTCATGCCGGCGTAGGGCAGACGCACGCGCCGCGGTTGCACGGGGCGGCTGCTGACGGCCTGGAAATCGTAGCGTTCCGGTTGCATGAGGCGCTGCATGAAGCGGAATTTGCGTGCCGACTCTTTTACGAATTCCAGTGCGGGCATTCCGGAAGCGCGCAGCAGGCGTCCGTGGGTGATCCACACCGCGGTGCAGACGACGCCGTAGAACGCGCCTTCCGTGATTCGAAGCGCGACGCGAAACAGGCGCGGCAACCGGCGGCGCGACGAGGCGAGGTGCTCGCATTGGAAGCGGATGTGCTGCACTTCGTCGCGAAGGATGCGCGTGCATTCCACGTGCAAACGCGGACACGGCACGAGGCGGCGGACCGCTGTGTAGTAAATCTCCGCCATGGACTCGACCATGACGACGACGGACGCCCAGACCGCGTAGTTCGGGATGGCGTAGCGGCACAAACGAAACAGGCTGTCGCCGACGTCGCGCGACTTGCGCGGAATTCCCACGAGGTCGAGCCATGTGCCGAGCGCCGCGCCGTGACGCTGTTCCTCGCGAATAAACAACTCGACCGCGCTGAGAAAAGCCGCGTCGTCGTGGGTCTCCGCATACTGCCGGGCCGCCGCGCGCAGGTGGCGACCGTCGGATGTCTCACCGAGCTGCCAGCCGGGCAGCGAGCCGGCGACGACCTCGCGGATGTGTGGTGGAATTTCCGCGTTGTGCCGAGGCTTCGCGAGAGCCGCGGCGGTCTGCGCGTTTTCGTAGAAGTAGGCAATCCAATCGCACGACGAGGTGAAGAGTTTGGTTTTCATCGCCGGCAATCTGCCGGCGTCGCGTGAAGATCGAATGAAGTCGCGCGGGAGATTCTGTGAAATCTCCCGCGCGCGCGAAAATCAATCCTTGTTCTTCTTCTTGCCGCCGGACTTTTTGCCGCCGCCGCCATTGCCACCGCCACCGCCGTTGCCTTTGCCGCCATCACCCTTCGAGGCCTTGGGATTCGAATTCGATTGGCCAGGGGCCTGCGGCTGGGGTTGCGGTTGCGGCTGTTGAGCCCTTGGCCGCGGTTGCGACTGAGGCTGCGGCTGTTTCACCTTTTGCGGCTTCGGCTGCACGACTTGCTGCGGGGGCGGGCTCTTTGCCCGCGGCTTGTCCGCGCTTGGGGCGGATTTCGGCTTTTTAGGGCTCGCGTTTTCGCCGCCGCCATTTTTCTTCGGCTTGTCCGAACCGCCGCCGTTATTCACCACGGGTGCCGCACTCGGCTTTTTCTTCGACGGGTGATCCTCGGATTGGTTCGCATTGCCTTTGCCGCCATTTTTCTTCGAGTTGGACGACGTGACTTTCCCGCTGTCATCTACGACCGGAGCGGCGCTTGGCTTCTTGTTCGCCGGGCGATCCGCAGTTTGCTTGTCGTTCTGCTTCGCGTTGCCGCCCTTCGCGCCGTCATTTTTCCCGTTCTGCTTTTTGTTGCCATCCTGCGTGGCAACCATGGGCGCGGCGGAGGTCGGCTTTACATGTTTTCCGTTATTTTTTGCGTTGCCGCCATTGGGCTTGTTGTCGGCATTGGCCCCCTTGTTGGGCTTGTCGTTGTTCTTCGCGGCTTTCCCTGCGTTGGGCGCATTGCTGGTTGCGAGATTGCCGGATTTCGGGCGATTGGCCGCAGTATTGGTCCTGATCGCAGCGGCGCGCTGGGGCCTGGCGACCCGGGCAGGGCGCTCGGCCATGAGTTTTTTGCGCTCGGCCGCATTGCGCAGTTGCTGCGTGGTCGGCTGACGAATCTGCGAGTTTCTCTGGGCGATGCGCGAGTTGCCGATGTTCTGATTCTGGCGATTGCTGTAGAATCGGCGGCTGTTGCTGCTCGGCTGCCACTGGGTGCCCTGGCCGCCGTTCACGATGTTCGTGATGTTGTTGTTCACGATGTTGACGTTGCTGCCGTTGTCGTAGTAACCGCGATTGTTCCAGCGGTCGCGATTGTTCCAGCCGCAGCCGTCGCCGTAGTAGATGTTGTCGTTGCCCCAGTCGCAGTCGTAGTTCAGCCACGCGCCGACGGCGAAGCCGACGCCGAACGTGATGAACGGCGTGACGTAGTCGGGTTCATAGGGCTGCACATAGACGACCTCGGGATCGTAGACGGGCACGTAGATCACTTCGGGATCGGTCGGCACGATGCGCACGACTTCGCGCACGGTTTCGGTTTCCGTGGGCTCCTTCTCGACGACGACGGTCTGCTGCGGCGTGTTGCGCAGGTTGCCGTTGTCCTTGGCGGCGAGGCGCAGTTCCTGCACCGAGTTCATCACGTCGGCGGGCTGCACGACGAATGCCTCACCGAGCGAGGTGGTCCATTCGAGGTTGTCGTCCATCCATCTGAGGACGTCCGGATATTTGGCGAGGGCGCGCACGCTGGCGTCCCACGGTTGATCGCTCACGTCGGCATCGTCGCCATTATTCTTCAAATACCGCGCGGCGAGCGTGATGTCGGAGGGATTGGCTGCGGCGGGCATGATGAGCGCCACGAGTGCATCGGGATAGAGGGCGATGGGTCCGACGAGATCCTGGAGATCGGCGTCGGAGAGTTTTTGCGGCGCGGCCTGTTCGGCGGACGCGACCTGTGCAGGTGGTGCTGGCGGCGCAGATTGGGAATACAGGGTGGCTGTGGTCGCGATGGCGGCCAGGGCGAAACCCGGCACGAACTTGCGGCTCAGGCGGGTGATCAGGGTTTTCATGGTAGTTGTAGTTGCAGTCCGCCAGTTGGATTTGTTCGGCGGTTACAGATGGGATCGCTCCTCCTGTGCCGGACAAGTGTCAGTGGTTTTGCTGACGGGTGTATGCAATCAAGAACGCGCAGGCCGCCCGCTTATTCAATGGCCGTGGCGATTTCGAGGTATTGCTCTGTGAAAGGCACCCAGGTGTCCATCTCGTCATCGGGGCTGTTGCGGCGGACGATATTCAACGTCGTCTGTGCCTCCTGCAGCGCGCGATCAAATTTGCTGCGCTCGGGACGGCGGGACATCTCGAGTTCCTTGCGCAATTGCGCGGTCGTGAGTGGGTCATTGCGGACGAGCGCGTGAATTTTTTGCACGAGCGGACCGCATTCGCGCAGCGGGCGGTGGTGTTTCGGATAATGCGTGTCGCGGAGGTAATCCATGCTCATGAGTACCGCGAGGCCGCCAGGAATTTTTCCGTAGAAAATTTCGTCCGGATAAACGGCGGGCAGCTCGTTTTTCCATGTCCAGATCGCGACGACTTTTTGCCCCCAGCCTTTTTCGCCGGGCTTGCGGCCGGGCAAATCCACAACGTCCCAAAGGCTGGCCATGCTGCCCTCCCCGTTGGAAAAAATTCCGCAAATGCCGGCCTCCAGCACAAAGGCTCGCGCCTGCCTGAGCGTGCGAACGGCCGGCGCCTTGCGGGGCATCAGTGGTAGTGATGGCCGCCGGGGCCGTGCACGTGACCGTGGTCGAGCTCCTCCGGCGTGGCGTCGCGCACGTCGCGAATGGTCACGTCGAAATGCAGCGTCGCGCCGGCGAGCGGGTGGTTTGCGTCAATGGTGACGTCGTCGCCTTCGACTTTCGTGACGGTGACGATCTGGCGGCCGTGTCCGCCGCCGGCCTCGAATTGCGTGCCGACGTTGATATCGGCGTCCGGCGGAAACGCCTTGCGCGGGACGACCTTGATTTTCGAATCCTCGCGCAGGCCGTAGCCGTCGGCCGGGGCGATTTTGACATCGAGTTTGTCGCCGGCGCTTTTGCCATCGAGTTCCTTCTCGAGGCCGGGAATAAGCTGGCCCACGCCGTGGAGGTAGGTGAGCGGATCGCCGCCCTCGGAGGAATCAATCGTGCGCTTGTTGTCGTCGGTGAGCGTGTAATCAATGCTCACGACCTTGCCGGTGGAAATTTGCATAGTGCCGCAACCCTAGGATGGGCGGCGGTGATTTCCAGAGGAAATTCAGCGCACGGCCCAGCGCAGTTTTGCGGAGGTGGCGCGGGGGTTTGTTCCGCATTCCGCTGCGGAGGGGCGGATGACGTCATCTGCGATACGGGAATAACGGCCTTCACGCATCGCCGCCTGGAAGGATTTTTTGACGCGACGATCTTCGCCGGAGTGAAAAGTGAGGATGGCCGCGCGCCCGCCGGGATTCAGGCATTCCGGCAGGTGGCGCAGCAACGTGTCGAGCGCGGTGAATTCCTCGTTCACGGCAATGCGAAGCGCCTGAAAAACGCGGCGGATGGATTTGTCGCGCTCGTCGTCGGAGACGTCCGGCAGTGCGGAGCGGATGGCGTGGGCGAGTTGCGTGGTGAGCGCGAAGTTTTGGCCGGCGAGTTTTTCGGCGAGGGCGTCGGCGCGGGGTTCGTCGGCGTTTTCGCGCAGGAGCCCGGCGAGGTCTGCGGGCCGGATGCGCTCGAGGAAAGCGGAGGCGGGCTGGCCCTTGTTTGGATTCATGCGCATATCCAGCGGGCCGGGTGTCTTGATGGAAAATCCGCGTGCCGGCGTGTCAATTTGCATCGAGGAGACGCCGAGATCCGCGAGGATGCAGTCCGCACCGGCCAGGTTTTCGGCTGCGAGGGCCTGGGGCAGGCCGGCGAAGTTCGAGCGTCGGACAATCAATGTCTCCGGGCCGAAACCCAAATCGCGCAGGCGCTGTTCGGTGCGCGGCTGTTCGATGGGATCCACGTCGAGCCCGATCAACCGGCCGCCCGGCTGGATGCGGGCGAGCAATTCGCGGGCATGGCCGCCATAGCCGAGCGTGCAGTCCACGACGATTTCGCCGGGCTTCGGCGCGAGCGCGTCGAGAATTTCACCGACCATGATCGGCATGTGCATGCCGGCGGGTGTCTTTCCCGAGGCGATGACCTTCGCGACGGTGTCGGGATATTTTTCGGGATTCAGCTCCTTGTATTTGTCCTCGAAACGGCGCGGATTTTTTCCGGAGTAGCGCGGCCGGCGGCGATGGGGAATCGGCGCGTCGTCGCTCACAGCTCGTTGTATTTTTTGTTGGAGCCTTTGGCTTTGGCGACGGGATAACGCTCGTCGTTGTGTGCGAGTTTGGCGCGCATGGCGGCGGCGAGGTCTATGCCGCAGTTGTCGGCCAGTTCGAAAAGCAGAATCGCGACGTCGGCGATTTCGGATTCGATCTCGGTTTTGCGTTCGGCGACGCGGCGGGCGGATTGTTCGGCGCTCTGCCAGACGAAGTGCTGGAGCAGTTCGCCCGCCTCGGCGGTGATGGCGATGGCGAGTTCCTTGGGATTGTGGAATTGGAGCCAGTCGCGCGCGTCGCGGAAGGCGCGGATTTCCGCGGTGAGTGTTTCGATGGCCGTGGACATGCGGCGCAGCCTACGCGGTTTTTTGCGCGGAAGAAATCCCTACGCTGCGAGCGCCTTCACGACGCGGGCGGCAATACCGACGGTGGTGGGTGTGGCGACGGCGCGGAGGAACTTTGGGAAGTCCGCGGCGGCGGCGTGATCGGCGGCGTCGGAGATGACGCGCACGACGGCGATCGGCTTTCCAAATTCGTAGCAAACCTGCGCGACGGCGGCGCCTTCCATTTCGATGGCGAGCAGGTCGGGGAGCTCCGCGCGGAGGCGGGCGATGACGGCTGCGTCGTTGATGAATTGGTCGCCGCTCGCGATGAGGCCGGTGTGGAGCTTCGGCTGGTCGAGCCGGAATTCGCGGCGGAGGTCGGCGTCCACTTCGTCGAAGAATTCCTTGCGCAGGTAACGCTCCGCTTCGGCGGACGCGGCGGCGACCCATTGCGGATGGGCGGGAAAGCGTTTCACGCCGAGCAGCGGAATTTCAAACTTCTCGAAAATCGGCAGACCGCTCGCATCCATGTCGTGCTGGATGAGCTCCGTTGCGATCACCACATCGCCGACGCGCAGATCGGGATGCGCCGCGCCCGCCAGCCCGATGAACACAATGCCGTCCACGGCGAACCGGTCGAGCAGCGTGGCCGCGGTCGCCGCGGAGGAAACCTTGCCGCAGCGCGAGAAGACGGCGACGACTTCAACGCCGTGCCAGTGCCCGCTGGAGTATTCCCTTCCACCAACCGTCTGCGTCGAGAGGTCGCTGATCCCGGCGAGGATGCCCGCAATTTCCTCGGGCATCGCGCCCATGATGCCGATTTTCATGCGCGACGAATAGGCGGCGGGGCGCCGGATGTCATACACAAAGAAGGAAGTGGGACATGCGGAAGCAGATCCCTCCCTTGCGATGGATCAGGCCTGGATTTTACGACGGAGTTTCCAGCCGATGATGATGCCGGCAAATCCGAGGAGCGCCCACGTGGACGGCTCGGGAACGGCGTCGGGATACAGATTGATTTGCAGGAACGCACCTTCCACGCCGACAAAGCCCGGCAGCGCGGTGGGGGCACCGTTCGCGAAAGCGAGCAGGTTCCCACCGAAACGGTCCTGCAGCGCCACGCCATAGGCCGACGTGAGAGGCAACAGCGCGCCGCCCCATGTATCGTAGTAGAGCGGGTTGGATTGCGCGCCTGCGAAAGCGGAATTTGGATAGCTCCACCAGTCGCTACTATTCATGGCGCCGAGCGTCATGCCGGCGCCCGCTGGCGTCACGGTGCTGCCGGGGAATCCCATGGACAATCCTGCGACCATGTCGCCGATCACCTGGGCGAGGATGTTGTCGTCACCGCTGCCGCCCGCGCCGGAGGTCGAGCCCTCGGGATTGATATTGAAGCCGTTGAGCGGCGTGACCGAAGTCCAGGAGTAGTCGGCGTTGTTGCCGTAGATTCCGTTCGGATCGTTGAGCTGGGCGAAGGTCGAGGAGACGGTCAGACCGTTGATCACGACCGTGGTCATGGTGCTGTCCGTGTATGTGTTCCCAGTCATTGTGAGATTTCCGGACGCGTCGAACGTGGCGCTCAGGTCGTAATACTGGCCGACGTCCGCGGTGCCGCTGCTCTTGCCGTTTCCGACCCATTGCGCGGCAATGCTTGTGGTGAGCGTTCCGTCGGCATTCAGCGCTCCGCCGGGTCCGAGTGCGGTGAGGTAGGCCGTCCAATCGTGGTAAAGCGGGGCGGTTGCGGCGCCATTGGCCGGGGAGACGGCACGGGCGAGATTGGTGAGCAAGTTTGCGCCGTTGACCGGCGTCACGGGAGCGCCGCCTTCCGTGGTGGTGCTCAAATAGACGTTCGAATTCGCCACGGTCGCCGTGGTGCTGAGAGCCTGAATAATCGTGCTCGTGGGACTCGAATATTGATTGTTTGCGGGGAGGGTCGAGGTGGGAACAACCACGCCCGGGGCGCTCATCGCCTGCACCTGAATCGGGATGCTGAAGCCCTGCAGGATGGTCTGGTCCACATTGACCCCATAGGCCGTGCTGCTGCTTCCCGAGACGACGGGCTCGATATACTGCCAGCGCGTGATGAAGTTGTTGTAGTTGTTGGCTGTGGTGTCCGTCGTGGCTGGAGCGCCGTATGTGAAGCTGATTGGCGACGCTCCATAGCTGAACCAGACCTGGCCGCCACCAACGGTTGCGAGGCTGCTGACGTCGAAAGTGGGCAGCCCGGTGGCAGGGTCGGTGTCCACCGTGCTGAGTTGGATGGCATTGGTGACGCCGCCGCCGGTCGAGTCGTTGCCAAACACATTTCCCAGGATGGTTTGGGAGTGTCCGCCGCTGTTGTAGGTGCCGGTCACGGAGTTGTTCGAACCTCCGTAGAAATAGACCCAAACCTGATCATTCGGAATGTCCGCCGGGAGATTCATGTTATTGACCGCGAACTTCATCTGGCCGAATGCCTGACCGACAAAAAGAAGCCCTGTGATTGCCGCAAAAACACACCAAAGAGACCCACGCGTTTTCATCAGTTACGAGGGTATAATTAAGCAATTCTCGCGAAGCAACTTGATATCACTTCCTTGAGATAAATTCCCGTGGGGCACCCACTTTTCCGCAGGAATGCAGCGTGGAGGGCCGCAATAATGCAAGACGATTGGTCAACGGAAAGAGACTCCTGATCATTGTGAAATGGCCGGGGCTTCGATGATAGTGCGAACGTCACGTCCCCTCCATAACCCCACAGAACACAATGAAACTAATTACATTACCGCCACTCCGCGCCCTTTTTTTGGGCCTTTATGTTACCGCAAACATTTCGTTAGGCCAAGTAGCGAAGGCTGATCAAATCCGGGTCGCCTGCGTGGGCGACAGCATCACCTACGGCCATTTCGTCTCGGGCCCCACCGCCTACCCTGCGAAGCTGCAGAACGCTCTGGGCTCGGGCTACTACGTGCAGAATTTCGGCACGGATGGCTCGTCCTTACTCAAGCTGCCTGGTGGAAACCCGCAATGGCATCCCGCGTGGATTGACACCTCGAATTACGCGCTGGCCACGAACTTCGCGCCAAACATCGTCATCATCATGCTCGGGGCAAACGACGCGTCGTTCTGGAACAACTACTCGTCGCTCTACGTGAGCCAATACGAGAGCCTGATCAATACGTTCCGCGCGCTGCCGACGCATCCCGAGGTCTTCGTCTGCAAGCCGACGTGGATCTTCGGCGCGAACCAATACGGCATTGACCCCAACATCGTGAACAACGTGATCCCGCCGCTCATCAATACGATAGCATCGGACACGAAATGTCCGATAATCGACATGGCTACGGCCACCTACAACGGCGGCAACAGCTCCTACTTCCCGGATTTGGTGCATCCGATTGATGCCGGCGCGCAGCAAATCGCCGACGCCGCCAAAAACGCGCTGCAAAGCTTCAAGCTCACCCGCGCGTTTTACGTGAAGACGGACGCGGCGACGCAGGGCACGTGGAAGAACACGTATGGTGGTCAGGGCTTCTGCACGAGCCAGGATTCCAGCTCGAACAACCCGAGCATTCCCGCGAACGTCACATGGAGCGTTGTCGGGCAGGGCAACCAGCAATGGTCGGCCGCCACCACCGACGTGCGCGCGCTGCAGCAGGCGCAGACCGGCAGCACGAATCGCATCGCCGGCCGTTGGAGTTCGTCGAATACGAGCGGCAGCAGCTACGACATCAACCTGAACTTCACCGATGGGCAGACGCATCAGGTCTCACTCTACGGGCTCGACTGGGACACCGCGAACCAGCGCAGCCAGACGGTGCAGGTAATCGAAGTCTCATCGGGCCGCGTGCTCGACACGCGCACGCTCACATCGTTCACGAACGGCAAATATCTCGTCTGGAATGTGACAGGAAACCTCAAGTTCCACGTCGTGAGCAATTCCAACTACGGCATCGCGCTCAGCGGCATCTTCATTGACCCGGTGAAGATTCCGATCGGTCAGCTCATCAACCTCAAGTCGAAGGCGAACAACCTGTTCGTCAGCGCGGACAACGGCGGCAACAGCCCACTCATCGCGAACCGCACGTCGGCCGGTGGTTGGGAGCAATTCCTTGTCATTGACGCAAGTCTCGGCGTCGGCAACGGCATCATCGGCCTCCAGGCCATGGCGAACAACAAATACGTCTGTGCCGACATGGGCATCGCGAATCCGCCACAGCCCATCGCAAATCGCACGTCGGTCGGCGGCGCATGGGAGTGCTTCGTATGGACTCCGCAGGCCGACGGCTCGGTCGGCATCCAGGCGCAGGCGAACAACAAGTTCATCACGGTAAATCCTTCCGCCCCGACGCTCACGGCCAGCCAGGCCGCGATTGGCGGTGCATGGGAAGTCTTCAATTGGAACAGCAACTAGTGCGGTAAATCCAGCTGGCATGCTGGTGAAGCGGCCCTCCGGTGAAAGCCGGGGGGCCGTTGTTTTTCATGCTTCACAGATCGGGTTGCAGGGGGGCGGCCCGTGCTATTCGCCGGCGCGACCAGCCGAAAGGCCGGCTCTCATTGCCGAAAGAAGGACGCCTGCTACCGTCGCTTCGCCTTGAATGGCCTCCGCTTGAACGACCGTTGTAAATGAACGGTCGCACTTCTGGTGCTTTGGCGATCGAGTTTGGCGGCGCTATCCCGGCACCAATCGTAAGGGAGTTGCCGCTTGAAACGGAGATGAATCGCCCGTAAACCCTGTGTTTATCGGGTGGTGGAGCCTAGGGGATTGCCCGACTGTGTCGGGCTCCGCGGAATGTCTGCTGCGCAGAGGGAAAGCTCTCGCGCTTCGCGCGTTTGCGGTCGAACCGAGGTTCGAATTTCGCTGTGGGAACTCCACCGGAAGTGGTGGAGCCTAGGGGATTGCCTGCTTGCGCAGGCTCCGCGGGGTGTCTGCTGCGCAGATGGAAAAGTTTTCGCGCTTTGCGCGGTTGCGGTCGAACCAAGGTTCGAATCTTTTGCTTCGCAAAACTCCACCAAACTGGTGGAGCCTAGGGGATTCGAACCCCTGACCTCCTCAATGCCATTGAGGCGCTCTACCAACTGAGCTAAGACCCCCTTTCGCAAGCGGGCGGAGAAGGTGCGGAACCCGGCGAATTTTTGCAAGGCCTTTTTGTGGAAAATCGCTTCCGAGGGTGAAATCGAAAACCCGTTCCAGCACCAAGACCGTATACGTTCACAGAGCAACAGAGGACGGATGGTTTGAGTTCAAACCCCAACTCGCAGGGAACGGACCCGAGCGTCGAACTGCGCATGGAGGCGCATCCGTCCCGGCGCGCCATGGGGGAATCGAGGCTGGAGACAAACCCGATGTTTTCTCCCGGTTGCCGCTCCCGCTTCTCTTTTTTCCGCGATGGAGGAAAACCAATGACAGAGCGGATTAGTCGCCGCCCCTCGCGAGCACCGGGCCATGGGGAGCGCGGGCTTCCATCCCGCCATGGCCGGCATCATGACGGGCGCTTGGGGGAATCTCTGATTTCCTCCCTGTTCCCAAAAAAAACTGCGCCTTTTTCAAAAAACCCGCTTGCCACCGCGACGCTGGCTGATACTTGTCTCCGCCCCACGAAATGCTCGGGTGGTGGAATTGGCAGACACGTACGTTTGAGGGGCGTATGCCGTAAGGCGTAGGGGTTCAAGTCCCCTCCCGAGTAC
>JBOHXO010000429.1:0-3331 GCA_050737475.1 Chthoniobacterales bacterium | reverse complement strand
ACTCCGTTGAGTGAAGAGATGCCCGATGCCGGAGTGGCGGCGCCCAGCCAGGCGGCCATGACGCGCGAGGAGGAGGCGATGCTCCGCGCGACGCTCGACCAGTTGCCGGACGAATACCGCGAACCGCTCGTCCTTTTTTATCGGGGCGGCCAATCGGTGCGCGAAATTTCAGAGGGACTCAAAATCTCCGAAGACGCCGTGAAACAGCGACTGTCCCGCGGCCGTGCCATGTTGCGGGAAGCGGTGCGCGAGAAAGTGGAATCCGCGCTCTCGCATTCGCGTCCCGGCGCTGCGTTCACCATGGTGGTGCTGGCGGCTATTCCTGCCGTCACGAGTTCGGCGCAGGCCAGCGCGGGGCTTGCCGTCGCAAAGGGTGCGGGCTCGCTCGCAGGCACGGGGCTTTTCAACGTGCTTGGTGGGATGTTCATCGGCATTGCGGGCGCGTGGATGGGAATGAAATACTCGCTGGATCGCGCCGAGTCGGGGCGTGAGCGGCAGTTCATCGTTCGTGTCGCCCGCTGGACCGTGGCCTCCATCATTTTCTACATGGCTGCGCTGATGGCGCTCATCGCCATTGCGGGGCCCATGCAGGTGACCTGGCCAAAACTCTGGGTCGGCCTGATGGCGGTGCTTTGCCTTTGCTTCGTGGGCAGCATGTTCCTCTTTGGATATTTGAATACGCGCGCCCAACAGCGAATCCGCGTCGAGGAACGCATCAAGCGCGGAGCGCCCACCCTGGCGGCTGCGGATACGTGTCTCTTCGAATATCGCAGTCGCCGGGAATTTCTCGGACTGCCGCTCGTTCACATCCGGCTGGGTGGCTGCTCGATGCATGTCGCCAGGGGGTGGTTCGCCTACGGGAACATCGCGATTTCGCCGCTGCTGGCTTTTGGCGGAATCGCGATCGGCACGATTTCCATGGGAGGCGTCGCCATGGGCATCCTCGCAACGGCCGGCATCGGTCTGGGGCTTTTCTCATTCTCGGCACTCGCCGCGGGCGGCGTTGCAATGGGAGGCATTGCTGTTGGCTGGATCGCGATGGGCGGAGCGGCCTGGGGCTGGCTGGCGGCGTTCGGCGGGCAAGCCTGGGCCGGGCTCTACGGCATGGGGCATCACGTCTCGGCGCCGCATGCGAACGACGCGGTCGCAAAGGCATTTTTCCACGACAACGGTCTCGCGCGGGCTGCGGAATGGATCGTCAGTCACGGCTGGGAGATGCAGATGGTTATTTTCCTGCCGCCGATCCTGATCATGCTGTGGGTCCGGAAATTGCAACGCCGCAAACAATCATGAAACCCCGTCACCTCATTCTGCTGCCGCTCCTCCTGCTTTCGTGTTCGCCGAAAAAGATCGAGCCCAAGGCTGCGGAGGTCGCGGTGAAAACCGTGCCGGAAACTTTGTTTCTCTGCGTCGTCGGAGAGGCAACGCCGGCGCAAATTTCGGAATTTGCGGAGAAGTCCATCGGCCCGCTTTTTGAAACACTCGGCAAGCTTGGCCAGCAGCCCGCCGGGAGCCTGGAGTTCATTTGCCCTTCGTGGCAGGGCGAAAATGCAAAAATGAAAATCATCTTTGCGATTCCGATCGCGAAGGAGTTTCCCGTCGAGGCGCCCTATTACATCTGGAAGGCGCCGGCCTTCAAATGCGCGTGGGCCGAATACAAGGGACCAATGTCCGGCATCAAGGACGCGTGGATGAAATTCGGCGGCGAGGTCGAGCAAAGCGGCAACAAGGCCGACAACTCGGTGCGCGAGGTCTATCTCAACTGGGCGGCACCGGAGTCCGCGGACAATCGCACCGAACTGCAGATGGGCGTCGAATAGCGGTCTACGCCTCGACTTTTTCGTCGAGCCACTCGCAATAGGTCTTCACGAGCTGGTTGGAAATTTCGATGAGGCGGCCCTGGGTTTTGTCCAGGTATTGGTGCAGCCCAACCGCAAAAATGCTCTCGATGGTCGCGTAATCAATGCTCGAGCGCAGCATGCCGGAGAGGCGCTCGGTTTCGTTGTGCGAGTCGGCGGAAATTCCAGTGCCGGAGATGCGATGGATCGCGCGGTCCATGTTATCAATGCTGAAGCGGATCGAGCGCGGGAATGTGGAGTGCAGGATGAGAAACTCGGCGACCTCCCACGCGGCGACATGGCCGACGCGGATCTTGAGATAGGCCTCGAGCGCGCTGCAGGATTTCAACACGGCCAGCCATTGCGTGAGGTCCACGCTGCCGCCCACGCGTTCGCCGGTCGGCAGCAGGATGTGGTATTTCATGTCGAGCACGCGCGAGGTGGAGTCGGCACGCTCGAGGAATTTCCCGACCTGGATGAAATCCCAGCCCTCGCCATGCGTCATGGTCGCGTCGGTGATGCCCTGGAAAAGCTGCGAGCCCTCGATGATCTGGCGGTAAAAATCGTGCGGCGTGTGGCGGTAGTCGGCGCGGGCCTTTTCGCTGCGCAGGTAGAGGTAGAGCTTGTTGAGGTGCTCCCACATCTCACTGGAAATCTGCTCGCGCACGGTGCGGGCGTTTTCGCGCGCCGCGGAAATGCTCGAGATGATGGAGTGCGGATTTTTTTTCTCGAACGTGACGAACTCCATCACGCTCTCGCCGTCAATCTGCTCGTAAAGCGTATTGAAAATTTCCTGATCCTCGAGCGTTGCGATGACGGGCTTCCAGTTTTCGCGCGTGGAATCGGCGTCGGCGTCCTCGAGGTCGAGCATGAGGCCCATGTTCACCATGAGCAGGCGGGCATTCGTCTCGGCGCGCTCGATGTAGCGGCTGAGCCAGTAGCAGGAATCGGCGACGCGGCTTAGCATGGAAATGACAATGCGAAATGGGGAATGTGAAATGCGAAATTGCGACGCGGCTTCGCCGCCTTGACCCATTCCAAATTTCGAATTTCGAATTTCGAATTCATCACGACTGCGATTGTGACTGCGATTGCGTCGGTGCGTCGTCGTCGAGCACCCATGTGTCCTTGCTGCCGCCGCCCTGCGAGGAGTTCACGACGAGCGAGCCCTTGCGCATCGCGACGCGGGTGAGGCCGCCGGGCACGATGGAAATTTTTTCGCCGCAGAGCACGTAGGGGCGGAGGTCAATGTGGCGGCCTTCGACAGCGCCGTCCTCGCAGAACGAGGGCGAACGCGAGAGCGAAATGACCGGCTGCGCCACGTAGCCGCGCGGATCGGCGATGATGGCCTGGCGGAATTTCTCGATCTGCTCCTTCGTCGCGTGCGGACCGATGAGCATGCCGTAACCGCCGGACTCGTTCGCGGATTTCACGACGAGGTTCGGCAGATTATCGAGGACATATTTGCGGTCGGCCTCCACGGAGGTGAGGAA
>JBOHXO010000428.1:0-5371 GCA_050737475.1 Chthoniobacterales bacterium | reverse complement strand
TTCGGCGCCGTGCTACGGAGCAAGGGGATCGGCATTCTCGTGATTCCGTTTTATCAGGCGAAAAAGCCGAAGATGCGTGAATTCATGGACAATGCTTCCGCGCTTGGCTGGAAGCTGGTCAAGAGCCCGGCCAACGAAGCCGAGCCATACTGGCTTTACGTCGCCGAAGGGACCGATTCCCTTGTCAATCCCGCCGCCTCGCCTTAGAAGCTGCTCCGCGCCCGCTGTCCCGTGCAGTCTGGCGAAAGTTTGATCCATGTTTTCGCATACGTATTCCGACGAAACCGTCCGCCTCGCGGGCGAGACCTTGAAGAACAACCGCGTCGCGGTGTTCATCGTTTCCTATCACGCCGAGCGCCACATCGAAAAGGTGCTCGAGCGCATTCCGCCGCAGGTTGCCGAATCGCTTGCCGAGGTTTTCATCATTGATGACAGCTCGAAGGACGCGACCGTTTCCCGCGCCTCCACGGCGCGATGGGACGGAAAGCACGCGCCGCTCAAGGTCTATCGCACACCCTACAATCAAGGCTACGGCGGCAACCAGCGCCTCGGCTACCTCTACGCGATTTCTCAAAAATTCGACATCGTCGTGCTGCTTCACGGCGATGGGCAATACGCGCCTGAATACCTGCCGGAAATCCTCGCCGAATACTCGCGAGATGGCGGCGCGGACGCCGTCTATGGCAGCCGCTTCATGTCGAAGACCGGCGCGCTGAAGGGCGGCATGCCGCTCTACAAATTTGTCGGCAATCGCATCCTCACCTGGCTGCAAAACCGCATCATTGGCTCCAGCCTGAGCGAACTTCACAGCGGCTACCGCTCGTATCGCACCGCCGCGCTGGCAAAGGTTCCGTTCGAGTCGAACAGTCTCGATTTCGACTTCGACTCCGACATCATCATCCAGTTCACGGCCGCCGGTCTGAAAATCCGCGAGGTGCCGATCCCCACGTTTTACGGCGACGAAATCTGCCGCGTGAACGGCATCAAATACGCCGCCGCGTGCATCAAGTCCGCCTGCCAGTATCGGCTCATGCAACTGGAGATTTTCTACAATCCCAAGTTCGACATCCCGAACCGCGCGCGTAAATACACGATCAAGCAATCGCCCACCAGCGTCCACGCCTACATCCGCAACGTCCCGGTGCAGGCCGGCTCGGCCATGCTCGACCTCGGTGGTGGCGACGGCAGCGCGGTGAGCCTGCACCACGCGGAAAATGGCGTGAAGGTCACGGTGATGGATCAATTCATTTCCGTCGGCGACGAAGTCGGCGAGCGCGCCGCGACGCATCTGAATTTACGCCAGGTCGAGGGAAATATTGATGGAGACTGGCCGGCGAAGCTGGGCGACAGGAAATTCAAGACGGTCCTCGTGCTCGACGTGCTCGAGCATCTCACCCGGCCTGAGCATGCGGCGAAGCAGATTTTTTCCGTGATGGAACCCGGCGGCAAACTCTACGCCTCGACCGGAAACATCGCCTATTTTGTCATCCGATTCATTCACATGATCGGTCATTTCAACTACGGACGGCGCGGCATTCTCGACCTCACGCACACGCGTTTGTTCACGGTATCCTCGTTCCGCCGTCTGTTGAAAAATGCCGGCTTTAAAATTGATTCGCTGCGCTGTTTCGGGCCGCCGGTGGCCGATCTCAGCGGAAGCGAGGGCGGCCTGCTGCCCATCATTGATCGCACTTCCGCATGGCTCGCGCAGTTTTGGAAGGGCGTGTTCGGCTACCAGATTTTGATCGAGGCCACGCGGCCCGATTCCGTGGAGACATTGATGAGCCGTACGTTTGTGGACAAGCGGGAGACCGACGCCACAAAGCCCACCGCTTGAAACTCCTGAAATGAAAAAGCGCAAAGGAATCGTGCTCGCAGGCGGCAGCGGCACCCGGCTGTATCCGCTCACCATCGCGGTGAGCAAGCAGCTCATGCCGATCTACGACAAGCCGATGATTTATTATCCGCTGTCGGTGCTCATGCTGTCGGGCATCCGCGAGATACTCGTCATCTCCACGCCGCACGACATGCCGCTGTTCGAGAACCTGCTGGGCGACGGTTCGCAGTTCGGTCTCTCAATTTCCTACGCAGCACAGCCCAGCCCCGACGGCCTCGCGCAGGCGTTCCTGATCGGCGAGGAATTTCTCGCCGGCGCCCCCTCCGCGCTCGTGCTCGGCGACAATCTTTTTTACGGCCACGATTTCGTGAAGTCGCTGCAGGCTGCCACGGCGCGCGAAGTTGGCGCGACGATTTTCGGCTGCTTCGTTTCGGATCCCGCGGCCTACGGCGTGGTTGAGTTTGGCGAAGGCGGAAAGGTGCTTTCCATCGAGGAAAAGCCGGCTCAACCGAAATCGAACCATGCGGTGCCGGGCATTTATTTTTACGACGGAGAGGCGTCGGCGCTGGCGCACACACTTCGGCCGTCGCCACGCGGTGAACTCGAAATCACCGACCTCAACCGGCTCTATCTCGAGCAGGGCAATCTCACGGTGGAACTGCTCGGTCGCGGCATTGCATGGCTCGACACCGGCACGCACCAGTCGTTGCTCGAGGCGGCGGAGTTTGTGCAGATCATTGAAAATCGTCAGGGGCTGAAAATCGCCTGTCTCGAGGAAATCGCCTTCCGGCAAAAGTGGATTGACCGCGCAGGTCTCGAGAGACAAATCGAGCGACTCGGCAAGTCCGGCTACGGCGCCTACCTGCGCCGGATTCTTGCGGAATCGTAAACACCCGTTCGTATCGCATTCATGTCGTCACCCGAAGCAGGCGCACCCGTCGCGCCGCACAGCCGCCGCATCGTCGTTGTTCCGCTGATTCGCAGCGAAGAGCAATTGCTCGACCTGCTGGCGCGCATGGCATGGGCCATCGGCCTGGCGTCGTTTCGCGACGTCACGATCTTCGGTTCGGAACCCGCGCTGGCCGGTGTGGAGTGGCGCGTGCCGGAGTTGATGGATCCGGCCATCGGTGCGAATTTCGCCGCGCTCCGTCCGCGTGTGAATTTTGTCGCCGCGCCGACGAGGGAGCAACTCGTCGCATGCGTGGAAGCCGCCGACTTTGTTGTCTTCGCGGAGGATCCTCCACAATGGGATGTCCTATCCGACGAGGAATGGGCCGCGATCCTGGGTCGCAAAAAAGTTTTGCGCTGCGACCCGGCGCTCACGCGTCAGGAATTCGGAAACTGGGTGGAGTTGAATTTCCAGCTTCGCGCCGAGCGCGAGGCGGAAGTCGAGCAATCGCGAGCGCGTTTCCAACGCATTCTTGAGGAGACCGGGAATTCCGGCACCGCATATTGCCTCGCGACAGGGCCGTCGCTGGCGGCGTTCAAGGAAACGAATTTCGACGGTGCGATTTCGATCGTCTGCAACAGCGCAATTCTCGACGAGGAATTGATGGCGTGGGTGCGTCCGCGGTTCCTTGTTTTTGCCGATCCGATCTTTCACTTCGGTCCATCGCAATACGCGGCGGAGTTTCGCCGGCGGTTGCGCGAGTCCTGCTCGCGGCACGACTACACGATCATCGTGCCGATGCGTTATTACGGGTTGCTGACCGATGCGATGCCCGACTTGAAGTCCCGCACCATCGGCATTCCGTCCGACAAGCCGAACGGCTTCAATCTCGATCTTTCCGGCGAGTTCCGGGTTTTCACGACGGCAAACATTCTCACCTACCTCATGCTGCCGCTGGCCTCGACGCTGGCGCGAAAGATTTACCTGCTCGGTTGCGACGGCCGCCCGCTTGATGAGAGCGGCTATTTCTGGCAGCACAACAAGAAGACGCAGATCAACGACCAGATGGAAAACATCCGGCTCGCGCATCCGGGATTTTTCGCGATTGATTACAACGACTACTACCTCGACCACTGCCGCCAGCTCGAGGAGTTGATCGCTGAGGGTGAGAAAATGGGACGTGAATACGGCACGGTCACGCCGTCGTTCATTCCCGCGCTTCAAAGCCGCCCCGCGAACCTGCCGCGCATGCTCGTGATTGATTTCACCGAGATCGGGGCGCGCAATGCCACGGGCCAGATCAAGGCGACGCTTTTTCAAAAATGGCCGGCCAATAAAATCCTGCAAATCCGTCCGCTCAGCACGCGCGATGGCGCGTTCTTCCGGCTCCACAGCCAGGTCGCGCATCCGGCCTTCAAGGAGGCAAAACTTACCCGCGAGGAAATCCTGCGCGAGTGCACGGATTTCGATCCGCAGATTATTTATTTCCGCCCGACGGACAGCCCGCCGGAGTTTTTCGAACTCGGTTGCGAAATTGTGAAGCGGCTCGGCGTGCCGGTTATCTCGCACATCATGGACGACTGGCCGGAGCGCCTTCACGTGGAGAATCCCGCAGTCTTCGAACGAATTGATTCTCCGTTGCGCGAGCTTCTGAATTCCTCCGCTGCATGCCTGAGCATTTCTGAGGCGATGAGTGCGGCCTATCGCGAACGTTACGGCGTGGAGTTCATTCCCATCGCAAACGGTGTGAATCCGGAGGATTGGAAGCAGGAGCCTGCACTGCGCGAGGCCGGGCAGCCGTTCGTGATTCGTTATTGCGGCGGTCTGACCGAGGACATGTCGCTGGCGAGTGTCGAGGCCGTGGCGCATGCCGTTGCGGAGCTTCGCGAGGAGTTGCCGATCCGCCTCGAAATCTACGCGCTGCCGGCAGCGATCAAAATCGCCGAGGAAAAATTCCGCGGCATTTCCGGTGTCGAGGTGCTCCCGTCCGTGGATTGGTCAGAGTATCCGAAATTGCTCTCCACCGCAGGAGCGCTGTTGATCGCCTACAATTTCGACGAGCGCACGCGCACCTACACGCAGTTCTCGATGGCCAACAAACTTCCCGAGTGTCTTGCCTCGGGCACGCCGCTGATTGTGCTTGGCCCGGAAACGATCGCCACGGTGCGGCGTGCGTGTGATCTCGGTGCCGCGCTGATCATTACGAATTCCGACGCGGCTCTGCTGAAAAGTGGACTCCGCCGGCTGGCGGTCAATCCCGGTTCATTCCGCGAAGACGCCTCGGTGGCGCGCGTGCGGGCGTTGACGGAATTGAATGCGGATGTGCCACGGAAAAAATTCCATGAACTCGTCGCGCGCGCCGAAGGCCGCGGGATGATTCGCGAAAAGGCGCTGCTCGGTCCCTACACGCGCCTGCAGCAACGCCGGGTGGACGATGCGGAGGTCGCCGCGCTTTTTTTCAAGGAAGTCTCCGCGGCGAAAGTCGTCATCGCATTTGGGGATGTTGCCCGCCGGCACATTGCGAAATTTATCGAGCGCGATTGGAAGGCGGTTTCGTGTCCGGTCATCGTGGATGCGAGCCGCCATCTGCACACGCTCATCCCGGAATTTGGAAAGAACGCAGTGGCCGTGGTCCTGTGCAATGC
>JBOHXO010000427.1:0-2411 GCA_050737475.1 Chthoniobacterales bacterium | reverse complement strand
GTGGTGAGCAGCCAGTTGATCAACTCCGACATCGTTCTCGGAGTGACCGGCGGCGCGAGCACGGGTTATCAATTCAATAATGCTTCGACGGGTGGCGCGACATTGACGGTCGCCGGCAATGTGATGGGCGGCAGCGGTGGCACGGCGGGTGCAAAGACGTTGACGCTCCTGGGAGTGGGTGGGGGCACCTTGAGCGGCTCCATCACGAATGGCGGCGCGACCTCCCTGAGCGTGACCATTTCCTCCGGCACATGGACCCTCTCGGGCCCCTCGAGCACCTTCGGCGGCGCGACTTTCACCCAGAACGCCATTACCTACACCCGATCCACGCAAATCAACGGCCCTGCGACCGTTCTCATTGGTTCGAACAGCGCCCTCGGCACCGGGGATCTGAATATCTCGGGCGCTTCCGCCGCGACGTTTCAGGCGTTGACTGGCGACCGCGCGCTCCCGCAATCCATCATTCTGACAGGCGACAGCTCCTTCACGACTACCGGGAGCTATAGTATCTCCCTCGCAGGCAAGCTTGTCTTCAACGGGTCTGTCGCCATTACCAACAATATCGCCGGCGCCGGGAAGACGCTCACGATTGGAGGTAATGTGGAAGTCCGCAATGCCACCACGAACTTCTCCAGGACGATCACATTCAACGGCAGCGGCACCACGATTTTGAACGGACCGGTCGTGAACAACGATCCCTCCATCTCCTCGCTCACCGTCGGCTCCCTCGCCTACACCGGCTCGGGAACCCTCAAATCCACCGCCGCGAATACCTACACGGGAACGACGTCCGTTGGATTCGGCGGCACTTATCTGGTGAATGGCAGCCACTCCTCCGCGACCGTCGGCAACTACACCGTCAATGGCACGCTCGGCGGCACCGGCACGATCACGCCGAGCGGCGTGAACTCCGTCACCGTGGGCGCTTCCGGCGCATTGTCTCCCGGCGACAGCACGCTCGCGACGAACAGCCAGACCGGCACGCTCGCGATCGGAAATACCATCAACCTCAACGGCGGCTCCGTGGTCATGCAGATCGGCGGCGCGGCCCCCGGCAACGGCCAGGGCTTCTACGACCAGCTCAACATGACGAATGTGGCCGGCGCGGTGAATTTGAACGGCGTCGTGTTCCTCTCGCTCTCGCTCGTGAACGGCTTCGCGCCATCCGGCAGCGACATCTTCTACATCGTCTCCCGCGCGGATGCCGGATCGTTCTTCACGTTCTTCGACGGCACCACCGAAGGCGGCACGGTGGATCTCGGCGGCGGAGTCACCGGCCAGATCACCTACCTCGCCGACTGGACCGGCACGCAAGGCGGCAGCAGCCTCACGGGAGGCAACGACATCGCGATCTACAACGTCGCCGTGCCCGAGCCAGCCGTCATCGGCCTTGTTGCATTCGGTCTTATCGCCATGGTCCTTCGTAAGCGCCGCATCGCCTGATCGCGATCAACGGACGGGAGTTCACACCGCGGACGCAGCGGGCAAGCGGCATGAGGAGCCGCTGAGACGCTGAGGTTATTTTTCAACCCTTCGTGCTCTTCGTGCCTCCGTGTGAACCGCATTGAATTTCCTGCATTATCCTCCGCGCCCTTTGCGTGAGCCTGTATTGAATTTCCCGCACCGCCATTTTTCAACGGTTCGACAATCATCAAACCATCGCCCCGCATCTCCCTTTCCTGTTTTCCTGAGTTCCAGATTCAAAAATTCGTCTCACACGAAGACGCGGAGGACACAAGGAAAACCGCAAGGCGGGGGCACGCCACGGATGCGGTGCACGCAACGCGGGTATTTTTCATCCCCTTTGTGATCTTAGTGCCTTTGTGTGAAACCGCATTTGCCCTCTCCGCGCCCTTGCGCGAACCTGCATGGAATTTCCCCGCGTCGCCATATCCCAATGGTTCGACAATCATCAAACCATTTCCCTTTCCCTTTTTGGCCTCGTCCATCCACAGAGCCGTATTCCCATTTTCCTAGGCTAATCAAAAGTTCCGCTCCGCCACCTGCATGAACATATCAACCACACTCAATCTCCCTGGTTCGCCCGCCGTCGACGACCGTCCCGGCATGCCCCATTTTCAAACCTGCCCAGCAGCCTCCTGATGCAAAATGATCTGCTTCCTGTATAAAATACGCCTCCTGCATCGCACAAATCCGATCAAGCGGAATATTTTCTATCTCTCTGTAGCCCTAGAGTAAGGAGACGATATCTGAAGCCGTACTGCCTAAAAATATGCTTGCTTCATGTTACAGAAACGTCACCTTTTCGCTTACTAATCAACGGTCTGCCGTTGCCCCCAAGAAATTCTAACATCTCCGTCATGAAAGTTGTAATTCATCGCAAACCCCTCTTCACCCGACTCGCCACCGCGCTCATCGCAGCCTGCGGCCTTCTTTCCGCTGGTTCTTCG
>JBOHXO010000426.1:0-3063 GCA_050737475.1 Chthoniobacterales bacterium | reverse complement strand
AGTCTCATCTCCTCATTTATCCGGTCCTTTTTTGTCTTTTCCCTACTGCAAGCCAGATCCGCCCTGTAGCAAGCGGCCAATCTTTTGCGAACGATTCGGGCACTGAAAATGGAATGAGCGATCGGATTTAATGAAAACACGCCTAGCTACTGCTTTTCTCTCGGCGGTCGGCCTGCTGGCTCTCCCCGGGTTTTCCAACGCCACAACGGTCGGAACCGATAACGCCACCGCATATCCCCCACTGGGAGGCTGGAACAACGCAACGAACGGAGCCATCACCGGCGATGCCTTCATACCTTGGATATTTTCCAACAATGGCATCGGCTTCAATGGAATGTTCCTCGGCGATTCCACGACTCTCAACGGAGGAACCGGTGGCAATATCAACACCGGCAATATCGCCATGGGAATGTATGGGAACGGAGGCGGCTTCAACGAGGCCGCTCGTTTTCTGAACGACACGCTCGCCGCTGGGCAGACACTGACCTTCGACCTGGCGGTCAACTGGCGCAACGGCAACAAAGGCGTCGATCTTCGCGACGTTTCGACAACCCCGCTTTTCAATTTCAATATCGGCTCGGACCTTTATTCCGTGAGCGGTGCCGCCACCGGCAACGGAAACCTCTACTCAGACCTTCCCGACAACGGCTACAATGCCGACACCGTCTTCAACCTCTCGTTTACTCAAGTCGACGATCTCGGTGGCACATGGACGATCACCCGCTCCGGAGGAATCTCCGATGTGGATAGTGGCACCTACGCGGGCGTCATCGACAGCTTCAAGCTTTACATTGGCACGGACGGCGGCGGCGACACGAATAATCTCTTTCTCAATAACATGGCAGTCGTCGATATCGTGCCGGAGCCGGCGACGCTCACGTTGCTGATCGGGGCCGGCGTCATCGCTCTCCTTTTTCGGTACCGTCGATTCTCTCGCTAGTTCCAAGTCTCACTTTTCCTTGGCGCAGTTCGGGAGGGACTGTCCAAGGAGCTCAGAAAGGCCGTTCGTTTGCTTGGAGGAGCAGCGAATGGCCTTTCTCTTACCTGCCTTCCACTCAAGCTGTCTCGCTCCGCACATCAGACCTTGGTCAGCCGACCGGTAGCCATTTCCTTTCCAAACCGAATCAAATTGCATGATCCGTGGAGGGAAGTTGCCGTCAAACAGGCGGGATAAGTCGAGAACTTACCCCGCCTGGACGTTACCAATGAAGCAGTGCTCTTTTTAAGGAGTGAGCCAGACCATGTCCCAGTAATACAGCTCCGGCACCGTGAATTGGACGTAGGTGCCCGAGCCATCGCTGCCCGTGGTGAAGGAAAGCTGTGTGGCGCTGCCGTGGTTGAGGTCGGGCGACGCCACCCACACTTTCGCGGCCCCGCTCAGCGAGCCGGTGTAGTATATCTTCATCAGGAAGTTGTAGAAGTGATCCGGGGCCATATAATCGGCGTTGTTCGCCCGCCACTTCGTGCTCGAGTTGTTCTCAAGGTTTATAAGCTGCGCGATGAAGTTGGATCCTTGTTTCTTGGAGATTTTCCACACCTTCCCAGCGACCGCCGAGTAGCTGTCGGGCAGCGAAGTATAGATCTGCCCCGTGCCGGTGACCGTGCCGTCGCGAAGCAAGTTCTGATAGGCGACGAGGAACGAGTAGTAGTCGCGCATCGCGTCGTAGAGCGATTGCGACATGGCCAGCGAGGTGTAGGCGAAATACTCGGTGGAAAGCATGTTTGCGTAGTCACCCAGCTCGATGTGCGCGGCCCCATTGGCAAAGAATACGGCGTCGGCAAGCCGCACGGACGGTTCGTTAAAGAGTCCGCTATGCGTCTGGGCATAGGCGCGATTCATGTAAGCGGCGAAGACAATGGCCTTCGACGTCTTGGTGCGAATGCTGTCCGTGAGCGTGAGGATGTCCTGATAGTCGTCAGACTCCGGGTCGTCCCAAATCTCGTCATAGAAAAACTCCAGAGAGCCGGCGTTGTTGGCCTCGGTATCGATGCCATAAATGCCGACCGGATTGATGGCGATCTTCTTGTTCAGCGTGGTTTTGGCGTTGTTGTAAAAGCCGGGCAGCGTGCCCGCGAGATTGATCGGATTCGCCTCCCACGTATATTCCTGTCCGGTGTAGCCGAGCGTGTCGATGTGCCAGCCGTCGAAGGCGAACTGCGAGAATACCTGCCCCATCTGGCCGAAAATGTGGCTCTGCCAGTTCGAGCTCGCGGGATTGAAGAGGTAGAGCTTCGGCGTGGCCCAGCCGGCCGGCATAGCCCACTGGAGCTGGTCAGAGGGCGTGTAGGCGTAGGGATGCAGATTGTTGTCGAACTGGCCCCAGGAAAGCTGCACGCCGCTGCCGTCGCCCCAGTAGTTGTCGTAGGCGCCGTTCATGAGTGCGTAGGCCATGGCCACCATGCCGTAGTTGTGCGCGGCGGTGATACCGTCGTTCACTCTCGTGCGATTAATCCAGCGGTTCGCGATGTCCTGCCAGTAGGCCCATCCGCTCGGAGGTGCGGGCAGGTGATGCTTCCAGCCCCAGTCGTAAAACTGGACGCCGTTGATATGGAAGTTTTTCAATTGCCACATGTTCGAGCCGGGATTGTCGGAGTCCCCGAACTTCGACACGTAGCCGTAGCGCGGGAACTTCGCCCAGTCGCTCGAGCAATCGACGGCCGAGTTGAACGTGTCGATCACGGTCGAGCCGCTTGTGGCAGAGATTTCCACGAGATAGCCGCGGTAGTCCGTGGTGGGTGGCGTCCAGGTGAAAGTCACCGAGGTGCTCGCGCCATTGTTCACGGAAACCGTATGCGACGACGTGTAACTCTGCGCGCCAAGGTAACGGATCGTCAATTTGACGGGACCGCTGAAGTTCCAGCCGAGGTTGTTCGTGATGTCGACGTAGATCGTCGGCGTCTCGCCGAGCGAACGGTTGTAGCGCACCTTGTCGGTATTCACGTTCTGGATGAACGGTTTCGCCATCGCCGTGCCGATGAGGCAAGCCGCAAGCATCACCGCCGTCGCAAAGCGGCGGGGAAAACGTTGCGCGGCCGAAGCGGCAAGCGTGGTGAGGATGGGGA
>JBOHXO010000425.1:0-3283 GCA_050737475.1 Chthoniobacterales bacterium | reverse complement strand
ACACTCCACCGATCGGGCGGCACTTCGCCGACCGCCTCGCGGCCCTCGATGAGCAGCTTCCAGAGCGATTCCGTGTCGTTGATCCCTCCCGGAAACCGGCATCCGACTCCGATAATGGCTATCGCCTCTTTTCCGGTTGAAAGATTTTTGGGGTTCAGCGCGGCCGGGCGATTCGTGTCATCCATCTTGGGCTATTGTTAGAGGTTCGCTCCAAAGCATATTCATGCGCGCATTTTTTTAGAGCCAAATGTGCGACAATCCGCGTTAACCAACAGGACACCATTATGTGCGGCATCGCTGGAGTTGTGGATTTGGTCGGGCGACGGGACGTTCCGGAGCGCGTTATTCGATCCATGTCGCGGGCTTTGTTCCATCGCGGCCCGGACGAGGAAGGGTTTCTCCACCGCCCCGGACTCGCGCTGGCTTCGCGGCGGCTGAGCATCGTCGGACTCGCGGACGGCCAGCAGCCGATGAGCAATGAAGACCGGAATGTTTTCGTCGTCTTCAACGGCGAGCTCTTCGATTTCGAAAAGGAACGCGCCGGCCTCGAGCAGCGCGGACACCGCCTTGTCACGCACTGCGACACGGAAATCCTGCCACACATTTTTGAAGAGAGTCGCGAGGGCATCTTCGAGCGATTGCGCGGGCAATTCGCCGTGGCGCTGTGGGATGAGCGCGCGCGGCAACTCCTGCTCGGTCGCGACCGCTTCGGCATCGCGCCGCTCTACTGGACGCGGCAGGGCGACTGGCTGCTCTTCGCGTCCGAAATCAAGAGCCTCCTCGCTTCCGGCATGGTGCCCGTGCGGCCCGACCGGCGCGGGCTCGATCACATTTTCACGTTCTCCGCGATGCCCGGGCCGGAGACGTGTTTCGAGGGCGTGCAACTGCTGCCCGCCGCGCATTTTCTGCAAATCACGCCCGGCACCGAAAGCGGCACGTCGCCACGGATCGAGGAACGCGCGTATTGGAAAATGGATTTCCCCGACGCCGGGCACGAAGACCACGGCGACGATCCCCGGAAGGTGGTGGACGAATTCGAGCAGATCCTTCTCGGTGCTGTGGAGAAGCGGCTGCGCGCGGATGTGCCGGTGGGCGCGTATTTATCGGGCGGCGTGGACTCGAGCATGATCGTGGCCATGGCCTGCAAGCTCAAGGGGCCGGCGATCAACACCTACACCGTGCGCGTGGACGAGCCCGGCCTCGACGAACTCGACGCCGCAAATCTCGTCGCGAGGCATGTGGGCACGAAGCCACCGATCGTGCAGGAATTCCGGCCCGAGGACGCACTTTCGACCTACCCGCGATTGATCCACGCCGCGGAAGCGCCCGTGATCGACACGTCCTGCGCCGCGCTGCTGCAGCTCGCCGGCCGCGTGCATTCCAATGGCCAGAAAGTCGTGCTCACCGGCGAAGGAGCCGACGAATGGCTGATCGGCTACCCGTGGTATAAAGCTGCGAAAGTGCTCGGTATGCTCGACGTGATTCCCGGCCTGAGCGACCGCGCGCGTCGCGCTTATCTCCGGCTGAATCACGTGCCGCAATTTCCACCGGAGCATCGCCGGCGGGCCGAGGATGCGGTTGGCGGACCGAATGCATGGATTGATGCCTACGGCCTGCTCGGACTTTCGAAATTGCGTTTCTACGCGCCACCGATGCGGGAGGTTTTGGAGCGCAGCAATCCGTGGGGCGAACTCGGCATCGATCTCGACCGCGCGCGGCGGTGGCATCCATTGAATCGCGGCATCTGGGTCGCGGGCCGCGTGACGCTGGCCGGCCTCCTGCTCCAGGCCAAGGGCGACCGCGTGGCGATGAATTCGTCGGTCGAAGTGCGTTATCCCTTCCTCGACGAGGACGTTTTCGATTTCACCGCGAAGCTGCATCCGAGCTGGAAGCTGCGCGGCTTTCGCGACAAGCATTTGCTGCGTTTGCTCGCGGAGCGCTGGGTTCCGCCGGAGGTTTACAAACGCGGCAAGGTCATTTTCCGCGCGCCGCTCGACAGCTTTCACATGGAACCCGAGCCGGCTTTCGTCGGGCAGCTCTTGAGCGAGGAATCGCTGCGCCGCACCGGATATTTCAATGTCGAGTCGGTGCGCCATTGGCGGAAGGCTTTTCGCGAATTGCGGGCCGGCTCGCTGCCGCGACTGTCCGTGGAAATGGGGCTCGCCGCCGTGGTGGCGACGCAACTGTGGCACCACACGTTCGTGGACGGCACGCTCGCGGACCTGCCCGCGTGGTCTGCGCCGGCGATCGACTAGTGGTCAGTCCAATCCGGACAGCGTCTCGCGTCCACGCTCCTTCACATCGGGATCGTCCTTCCCGACATCCGGCATCGCGAGGCCTTTTTCGATCAACTTCTTCGCCTCGGCGGTGCGTCCCATTCGCGCGTAGCATCGGCCAAGTTCGATGTAATGAATGAGCCGATGGGGATTGGCAGCGATGGCCTTTTCAAAACAATGCGCGGCGTCTGCATCGGTGGATTCCGGAAGCTTGCCGTAAAGCATTTCGCCCAGCTTCCGCCGGACGGCACTGAGCTCGGCGTAGCCTTGATGCCAGCGCCCGAGCACGAACCACGCGAGGTCGTTTTGCGGATCGAGCTTCAAGGCCTTGTCCACGGCGATCTTGATGCGACGCGAGTTTTCCACCTGCTCCTTTTTGCTCTCGAGCGGCAGCATTTTCCCGAGCGTGATTGCCACGTCGAGCTGCGCGTCCGAGTCGTTCGGCGCGAGAGCGGCGGCGCGCATCGAATAATCCAGGGCGAGCCGGCCCAGCCGGAGTTTTTCGTCGTTGTCGGTCGCGTCAGCCATGAGGTGGCGATACTGGCGCGCGATCCCCACGAGGATCACGACATTTCGAGGCTGGAGTTTTTCCGCTCGCTGATACAACGCGAGCGCGGCAGCGGCCTTCAGCTTCACATCGAGGACATGGCCCTGCCGAATCAACCCGGCGGCGGACTGCGCACGCAAACTTCCCCCCGCCAGCAAACCGATGCTCCCCACCACGGCCAATGCGATGCGGACCCACCGAAAACGACTGCCATCGTTCGAGACGATCGGCGACGGACGTGGCTTGTTCATGAAAATTGGAAACAGTGCCGCGGCAAGGTGGCCGGCACCTGCGCAATGCACTCTAGTCTATCGGCGCGGCAACCGCGAACACGTGTATGATTTCCCGCCCGAGTTGCCCCAGCGAGTAGAGCGCGCCGGGCAATGAGCCCGCCTCGCTTGCGGCGATCACCATTTCCAGCGTCGTCGCCCCCCATGGGAGCATGGATGATGGGCAACTC
>JBOHXO010000424.1:0-4225 GCA_050737475.1 Chthoniobacterales bacterium | reverse complement strand
GTGCAAATGCGACGGGTCCACCCAACGGACGCGATAGCCCCAATCGTCCAGCATGCGAACGATTCGCGATGCCGAGTCGCCAA
This sequence comes from Chthoniobacterales bacterium, assembly GCA_050737475.1. Classification (GTDB taxonomy): domain Bacteria; phylum Verrucomicrobiota; class Verrucomicrobiia; order Chthoniobacterales; family JAATET01; genus JAATET01. Next base: position 4,142 of record JBOHXO010000424.1, on the reverse strand, counting down.
GGCCGCGCTCGTCCATGCGCGAAAAATGCATTTCCACGAGCACGTGGCGGCATGTGCTCGCTCCGAAAGCCGCCGCGCCGCCGCGCAGCACGTCCTCCTCGAAACCCTCGACATCAATTTTCACCACGGTCGGCGGAGGCACACCGCGCTCGTTCATTGCCATGTCCGCGGTGATCACATCCACCGGGATGCCGCCTTCCCCCTGCTCCGCGAGGTGGGCTGTTTTCGTGACGTCGGCATCCTCGAGGTCGCCGGTGAACATTGCCTGCCCGGCACGGTCGGCGACCGCCACGTTGAGCAATTGCGCGCGGCTGCCGCCGGGATGCGCGGCGAGTGTGCGACCCAGTTCGGCAAAGGCCATGGGCAGCGGCTCGAACGCGACGACCCGTCCCGTTTCGCCGGACCAATCCAGAAAATGGCAGGTGTAGAGCCCGACGTTCGCGCCAACGTCCCACACAATGTCGCCGGACGAAACCGCGGACTTCAACGCCTCGTGAAACGCCTCCTCATACGATCGCTGCCGGCGCGCGAGGATCGGTTTGAGAATGCCAAGGATGCCGAGTTTACGGGCAACCGTGCGCAGTCGGCGCACCATCGGATGGTGGAAAAAATTGTTCAGCATATGGGTCGGAAAGGCCTTTCGATTTGCGCCGGGCTCCCGTTGAAGATGAGTCGAAGCATCTGGCTCCGTGTTGGACAACAGCCCGTTTATGGATTGATACCGCGTGAAATCAAGCCGCGGCGAGGCGATACAAAGCTTCCATCCGCGAAAACAATGACTCGGCGTTAAAACGCGCGGCGTTCGCAAGACCGGCCGCCACCCATGCCTCACGCTCGTCTGCGGAAAGATTCAGGAGTTCGTCCAGCAATTTTGCGCCCTGCCCCGCCCATTTCTCGATGTCTCCGCGAAGGCGGGGCAGATAACGCGCCGCGTCCGCTCCGACCTCGGTCATGGGTGCATGGTCCGTCGTCAGGACGGGGCAACCCGAAGCCTGAGCCTCCGCAATGGGCCAGCCAAAGCCCTCTTCCAACGACGGAAAAAGCAATAGCGCCGCCAGCGCGTAGGCACAATGCACCTGCCGGTCCGTCAGGCCGCTCAAAAACTCCACCCGGCCGCCATGCGCACATCCTTCCACCGATCTGTGCAACTCCGGCGACGGCGCGCTGCCAATCATCCACAGGGGCAGCGGACTCGATGTTGTCGCGCAATATTTTCGATAGATCGCCACGACGCCGGCGCGGTTTTTATACCACTTGTTCCCGCCGACGTGCAGGATGAATCCGGAAGCGGCCGATCGCCCGTGGGAACCGAGCCCCTCAAGCGCCACATGGCGCGGCAATGGCTCGAAGGGATAATTCAACGGGTTGTAAACGACCTCGGAAACGGACGGATTTTTTCCGAGAAGGCGGTGCAAATCCTCGCGAGTTTTGTTCGAGACCGAGACGAATGCGCGGCCCTGACGATAACCGCGGCGGATCAACCATTGGTAAATGCGACCGCTCCAACCCGTGCGGTTTTCCGGAAATTCTCCAAGCGCCGATCTCTGTGCCAGGAAATCGTGACAATGGATGATGTGGGGGCGGTCCTTGATGAGCGGCACCCACATTCCCAGCGCATGGTCCGTGACCACGAAAATCGTGCCGACTTCCGCCTGCCGAACCCGCTTTCGGAACGTCCGGGGAAAAACGAGAAATTGATCAATATACCCGAGCCATTTGCGCACAGCGGCGGGCGACGGGATGCGACCAAACGACTCCGCAGATGTCACATACTCGACCGAATGCCCCCGCTCACGCATGGCCTCACCGACAAGGCGGGCAAAACGCGGCATGCTCATCGAACCGAGCGATGCCGGATGGCAAAGAAAAATCAGCTTCACAAGTCGGCTGGCAGAGCACTGGCAGGCAGGGCACTTCGCTTGCGCGGAATGCGTCCTTTCATGGACGAAAAATCAAATATCTTCCGATTTGCGATGAGCCTGCCGCGGATGATGAGTCGAAGCATCCGGCTCGCGCGGCCAATAGCCCGTTTATGGATTGATCCCACGCGAAATCAAGCCGCTGCGAGGATTTCGCCGACGGCGCGCTCCACTTCGTCCGCGGAAATTCCCAGGATGCATTTTTTCTTTTCCACGATGCATTCGTCGAGGCCGCAGCCGTAGCAATCGGTCTGATGATAAATAATTCGGTTTTTACCTCCGCCGCGGGGATACCACCAGCCCGGCGGGTGGCGCGCGGCAAAGATTCCCACGCACGGCACTCCCACCGCCGCAGCCAGGTGCATCGGCCCGCTGTCGTGACCGATGAAAATGCGGGCGTTTTTCACCGCGGCCGCACTTACCCTGGGCGAAACGGCACCGCAGAGATTGATCACGGGACCGGTCCACCCGGTGCTGTAGCCTTCCGATTTCGTCCGCTCTTCGGATGCTCCAAACAAAAGCAAACCCCAGCCGCAATATTTTCGGTCCAGTCTCGAAAGCAACTCCCTCCAGTTACTTTCCTCCCAATCATTCGCGGGGACCTTGGTTCCAATGCTCATGGCAATGAATCGGGCTCCGTCGAATGCCGCCGTGAGCGAGCGGGCCTCGCCGATCTCGGCGCCGGTAAGGCGCAAGTCCCACGCCTCATCGCTTTGGGAATCAATTTTTCCGAGCGCGCCCAGCCGTCGAAGCAGCCGGCCCGTTTCCCATTCATAGAGGCCGGTCGCCGGGTCCCGGCATACCTCGAAATCGCATTTCTCACGGGGGGAGCCGACAATGGTCTTCGCCCCCGCGAGCTTGAAAAACAATTGATCGCGCAATGCCGCGCGCCTTCCCCGGCTGGCGGCGAGCGTGACGACGGTGGCAATGCGGCGCTTGCGCAATTCGCGGATCAGTGAGAGCAGCAAATGCGGGTCGCGAGTTCCGACGGGGTAGTCGAGAACGTCGTCGAAGAAAAATCCCGATCCGAGGATCGCCTCAACGGGAGCGGCCTTCGAGGCGACAGGGCGATTCGTCAGCAGCGTGATCCGCGCCTTGGGGAATCTCGCACGAACCAGATGAAAAGCAGGCAGCGCAACGACCGTATCGCCGAGACTGCCCAGCCGGTATATGAGGACGTTTTCCGGATCGCTCATGCGTCTTCGAAAATGGCGAATGCCCGATGGCGCGCTAAGCGAGCGGGACCGCGCTTGCGATTTCGTTCGCGATTGCGCGGGCTGCTGCGTCAATCGAGTAGCCGGCCATGCCCTCGCGGGCCCAGTCGAAATCGCGCGGAAATTTTGACAGTTCCTCCATTGCGCGGGCCAGGGCCGCGGCGTCGCCCTCGGGGATCACGCGGACCCTTTCCCAATCGCAAAACTCCCTCGCGGATCCGGCGGCCTCGCTGACAATGACGGCGCATCCCGCCTGCAACGCCTCGTTCACAACCAGCCCCCACGTTTCCCCGGCGCGCCGCGAGGGCAGCACCATGATGTCGCTCGCGAGATAATAGTCCGCGAGTTCCGTTTGATTCACGAAACCCGTGAAAATCGCGGCGGTGGAAAGATGCTCCGCGCGCGCGCGCAGGTCGCTCTCGAGTTCCCCGGCGCCGACATAGAGCGCCGCGAATTTTTCGCGCTTCGCGAGCGCCAACGCCTCCAGGATCAGCCCCGGATCTTTTTTGGGAATCAGTTTTCCAAAAAAACCGGCCACGCATGTCGCATCGTCGAAGCCGAGCCGCTCCCGCATTGCCGCACGGCGCGATATTTTTTCCTGCGTGGAAAATCCGGCCACGCGATCCACGGTGCAGTAGGGCGCGCGCACCAATTTCGACGGCGCGATGCCGTGCCGCTCGTAGTGACTGCGATTCAAATTCCCGATGTAGAACGCCTTTGCGACTCCGCGATAAATCAGCCGGTAGGCGAGGCCGCGCAAAACCGTCTTCCATCGCGGACGCCGGACCGCCTCGTCCTGCGTCTCCATGCGAATCCATACCGGAATGCCCATGCGCAACGCGGCGATGAAGGCCGCCCAGTCATAACGGTAGCCGAAGCCGGTGAGATAAATGCAGTCGGGGCGCATCTGCTTGATCAACGCGGCCACACCGCGTCCCGTCAGGCTTTTCCAGCCGCTGAGCGGTTTGCCGTTTTCGTTCCCAAGGATGCGATTCCGGTATCCCTCGAG
>JBOHXO010000423.1:0-3515 GCA_050737475.1 Chthoniobacterales bacterium | reverse complement strand
GCCGAGAAGAGCAGCGTCTGGCGCTTTTGCGGGAGCGCTTTCACGATTTTGCGGATCGAGGGAAGGAAGCCCATGTCGAGCATGCGGTCGGCCTCGTCGAGCACGAGAAATTCCAGCGCCGAAAAATCCGCGCAGCGCTGGCCCATCAAGTCCATCAACCGTCCCGGCGTGGCGATCACGAGATCCACGCCGGTGCGGAGCGCCTGCATTTGCGGGCGTTCGCTCACGCCGCCGAAAACCGTCGCGACGCGCAACGGCAGATGCTTCGCGTAGGCGCTGACGTTTTCGTGAATCTGCGCGACGAGTTCGCGGGTTGGCGCGAGGACGAGCGTGCGGGTGCGGGCCTGTCCGGTGCCGGCGCCACGGCGTGCGAGAAGGTCGAGCATCGGCAGCGTGAATGCGGCCGTCTTGCCTGTGCCGGTTTGAGCGATGCCAATGAGGTCGTGGCCGGCGAGAATCTCGGGAATGGCGGCGGCCTGGATCGGCGTAGGCTCGGTGTACCCGGCCTCCTGGACGGCTCTGAAAATGCGGTCATCGAGACCGAGACTGCGAAATGGCATAACGATTTACTATGGGGCTTGCGGAGGAGCCCGCACAGACTATTCGCGCAACGCTGCGGCCACCGCGGCGGGTAGCATGCGCGCGCCATCGCCGCCAAGCGCCGCATCGACCTCTTCCAGGCGGTGGATGAGATCGAGCACGTCGCGCCGGGCGTAGGGACCGCCGGCTGCGGCGCAGAAATGCGTGCGGCATCCGAACGGCCGGTCCGCATAAATCATGCAGCGCGAGGTTTTCGGATGCAGCATCGGGCAGGCTCCGTCGGTGCGTTCGGGCAATTGCTTGCGGCCCGTGGCGCGAAACGCCTTCGCGGCGAGAAGGGCTTCGCCTTTCGTGAGGTAGGGCGTGAGACCGGTGAGTTTGAAATGGCAGCACTCGGTGCGCAGCGTGCAATTGCGCTCGATGGGACGCTCCGCGAGGGCCGCGTAGATGGCGCGAATCCTGGCGATGGCTGCTTCGTTCGTCATGTCGTCATTGCATTGCCGGCGATCCAGCCGGTCGTCCATGCGGCCTGGAAATTGAATCCGCCGGTGATGCCGTCAATATCCAGAACCTCGCCCGCAAAATAAAGTCCCGGCTGCACGCGGCTTTCCATCGTCTTGAAATCCACCTCGCGCAAGGACACGCCGCCGCAGGTGACAAATTCCTCCTTGTTCAGGCTCTTGCCAATGACGGGAAATTCGGTGCGCGTGAGAAGCTCCGCGAGCTTGAGCGCGGCAGCGCGCGGCAGCGTCGTCCATTTGGCATCGGCCCCCGCCTCGCGCACGAGACATTCCCACAACCGCGCCGGCAGCGCGCCCACCGGACTGTTTGCGACGAGTTTTCCGGGCTGGGACTCGCGACGCGATTGAAATTCGTCGAACAATTTTTCGACGTTCCAATCCGGCAGCCAGCTCACGCGGAGGTCGAATTTGTAATCCTTCGCATGCAGCTCCCGGGCACCCCATGCGGAAAGGCGCAGGATCGCCGGACCGCTCAAGCCCCAATGCGTGACGAGCACCGGTCCGCGTTCGCGCAGTTTTGTGCCCGGCACGGAAACCTCCGCGGATTCGACCGACACGCCTGGCAGCTCGCGCAGCCACGGCGTCTCGATGTGAAACGTAAAAAGCGAGGGCACGGGAGGCTCGACCTTGTGACCGAGGGCCTCGATCCAGCGGCCCGCGGCGTGCGTGCGGCATCCGCCGGTCGCGATGCAAAGCTTCTCGCATTCGAGAGTGCTGCCCTCGGTGAGGGTGAGCGCGAAACCGGCGGGCGTGGTTTGCACGGACTTCACTCCGCATTCCGTGCGAAGCTCGACGCGGGCTTTGCGGGCGGTCTCGAGCAGGCAATCCACGATGGTTTGCGAGGAATCGGTGACGGGGAACATGCGGCCATCGGCCTCGGTCTTGAGTTTCACGCCGCGCGCGGCGAACCACTCGATCGTGTCCTGCGGCTGGAAGCGATGGAACGGCGCGATGAGGGGGCGGCCGCCGCGCGGATAGCGCTCCGACAGCGCGCGCGGGTCGAAGCACGCGTGGGTGACGTTGCAGCGCCCGCCGCCGGAGATGCGAACCTTCGTGAGAAACTGGCGGCCGTTTTCGAGCAGCACGACGCGCGTGCCGGGGTTCGCGGTTGCGCAGGCAATCGCCGCAAAAAATCCCGCGGCTCCGCCGCCGATCACGGCGTGCGTCATCGCGGCTGGCTCACGACGCGGCCGGGCCGCCGGCGGGCGGTTCGAGGGCGGGCTTGTCTGCGGGCGGCGGAAGTGCGGGATCGGACGACGAGGTCGCGCTTCCGGGGAAGACTTTGCGGATCAATTTTGTGAGGCCGCTTTCGGCCGCGTCCTGCTCGGCGTGGGAGTCGCGGAGCGCGCGTTCCCATGCCTGCGCGAAGCCCGGCGCCTGCTCGCGCATTTTCGCGACGGCGGATTCGTAGACCTGCAATTGGCGGCCTTCGGCGCGGCCGGGCTTTTGCTGGAGCGCGGCGAAATTGACGCGGAGATTTTCGTTCTGCTCCTTGAGCGCGGCGAGTTCCTTTTCGAGACGTTCGCTGCCGGTGGCGGTGATTTTGAGATGCGTGTTGATGTGGCGCTGGAGGTCGTCAATCTCGGTCTTCAGTCGCGCGATCTCACGTTTGAAATGTCCGCGCGCCGTGAACGCATTTTTGAGAACGAATGCCGCGATGAGCAGGCCGAGCGCGAGGCCCCATGTGAACGGATTTTGAATGATCGGCCATGCCCAGTCCATGCCCCCAAGCTAGGAGGACTCGCGGCCGGGGCAAATCCGAAATGTGGTGGGCTGAAATGACATTTGGGAGGGAGGTTTAACCATGGAGGACATGGAGGGCATGGAGGAAAGGCGATTGGCACCATGAAGATCGTGAAGGACACGAAGGGGGAGTATTCGCAAAACCCCTCCATGGTTGATCTTCCGCGCATTCAATGCGGCCTAGCGTGGATCGGTGATGCGTCCGAGGAAGAGGCAGGCGCCGCTGGGCCTGTGCTGGACGGCGAAAAGAAACGGGCGGTTCACCCAGACCTGCACCGGTTCTTTTCGAACCGGCACGCCAAAACCCGGCATGGCCACCACGGTCGCCGCCGCGGCTTCCGTGCCCTGTTCGTCAACGGAGATGAAGGCGCGATGGAGAACGTCCGAGATATACAGTTCCTGCCCGGGTCCTGGCTCCGCGATGCCGTCAAAATTCGCGCTGCCGCGTGGCATATTGAACGCGCTGGGCATCCCCAATTCCTGCAACGTCACCCCGAGATTCATCACCGGCGGCTCGATTTTGAACTTCGGCAGATGCAACTGCACGCTGGTGGCCGGCAGCAACGCGCATGCGGAAAGAGAGTCGCCGGTCAGTTTCTTCTCGAGCGCAGGCAGGCCGTCCGGCGCGTCCGGGAGCAGGATCAAAAATTGCAAATCTCCGCCGACGTAGGGAATCGCAACCACCGTAAGCCCCTCGGACCGCTTGTAACC
>JBOHXO010000422.1:0-2984 GCA_050737475.1 Chthoniobacterales bacterium | reverse complement strand
GATGCCCGCCGACGCGAACGCGGTGCCCTTGATCGTCGCGGAGCTTTTCGTCGTCTCGATATGAGTGGACTGCGGCGTGACCACGGGCGCGTAAAGAATCTGCGAGCCGGTGACGACGAGGTTGTCGAAGCGGATGGACGGCTCGGCCTGCGAGATTTCCTTGGCGAACGCGTAGAGGCGGAACGTGACGGACGTGCCGACGAAGGCGTTCACCGCGATCGTGTAATTTTTCGTCGAGGGCCACGTGGTGGTGATGTTCACCTGGCCGAGGTTCGATTTGTAATTGTCGAAGCTCCAGCGCAGCGCGACGCCGCGCGGGGTGGAGTCGCCGCCACGCGCCGCCTGGAATTGGATCTGGGCGAGCTGCACGCCGCTGGATTGCGGGGCGGTGACGGTGAACTGCGCAAATTGCTGGTTCGACACGGAGTCGCCCACGCTCGTCGAGTTTTGCGTGATGAGAATGTAGCCGTAGCTGCCGCTGTTGTCGCCAAGGCCCACGATCGCGTCCGAGCCGCCATTGCCGAGGAAGCCGCTGGCCGTCACGCCTTCCTGCGTGGTCGCGTTGAGGTTGCCATTGAAGGGGTAGGTGACGAGGTTTGCGCTGCGGGCGGTGAACACAGCGCAGGCGAGCGCTGTTGCAGCGGTGGTCAAAAATCGCAACCTCATCGCCGGGATACGTAAAGCCCTCTGGTTGCGGCGTCAATGCTTCGGTGATCAGGCGTAAAAATTGGATGCACGTGGCCCGGGATGCGTTATCGTGAACTTGGGTATGCAAAACACAGCCAGCCTGTGGGTTCTCATGTGCGAGGAACTCGAGGCCCGGCGGGGGGAGGAATCCGCCGCCGAGCACTCCGCGGCGGTCCGGAAGTTCGAGGAGGCGGCGCGGCACGTTTTTCAGAAGCATCCGACGCGGTTGCGGGATGCATTCGAGATCGCCGGCGACATCCACCAGGCCGCGCATGCCGACGGGGACGCGCGCCGGTGCTTCCAGGAGGCGCTGGCCGTGGAGACGCCGACCGCCGCGCAATCCGCCCGGCTTGCGACCAAGCTGGCCCTTCTTTGCGAGGCGAGCGGCGATATGACGGCTGCGCAGCGGTATTATGAAATGGCGGTGGAGGGGCATGATCGCGGACTGGACCGCACCGGGCTGGCCACGCTTTTGAACAATCTTGGTGCGCTGCACCGGCACGGCGGAAATTTCGCCGCCGCGGAAAAGGCCTACCTGCGCGCGCTCGACGAGGCCATGACCACGCACGGGCCGAACCATCCCGAGGTCGCGCTCATCGCAAACAATCTCGGCGTGGCCTACACCGACGCAAAAAACTTCGCGAAGGCGGAGGAAGCCCACCTGCGGGCGCTGCAGATTCGCGAACTCGTCTTCGGCGCGAACCACCCGGATGTCGGCCAGTCGCTGGCGAATCTCGGCGTGGTTTACCATGCGCGCGGCGAGCACCAAAAAGCCGAGCGCTTTTACCGCGGCGCACTCGAAACGCTGGCGCATTTTCACGGGCCCGAGGACCCGCAGGTGGAGCGCATCACCTCGAATCTCAACCGCCTGCCGCACGTCCATGTGCGGCGCCTGTCGAAGACGACGAGGCTTTGAGAGTTGAAGAGCTGAAGTGTTGGAGAGTTGAAGCGGAGGGCCTCTGCAACCCTTTCACTTTTTTAACGCTTCAACTGGCGCGCAGCGTCACGTCGCGTCGGGCAGGATTTGCTTCGTGAGCCGCTCGATGCCCTGCTTGGCGAGGTCGCTGTTCGGGTAGTCCTGCTGGGCCTTGAGGAACCATGCGAGGCTGGAGCCGGGCTGGCCGTGCTTCTCGAGATCCTGCGCGCGGCGCAGGGCGCCGACGAAATCCGCGGCCTTGGTCGTGAGGTCGGCGCGGATCTGGTTGAGCTTCGAGTCGGACGGAAATTTGTTGAAGGCGATTTCGGCGCTCTCCCACGCGCCCGCGAAGTCGCCGCGTTTCCCGACTTCCTGCGCGCTGACAATGGCTTTCTCGATCTCGGCCATGTTGTTGAGCACCTGCTCGAGCTGCTTGCTGCGGACGGGATCCATGGCGACGGCTGCGATGAAGCGCTCCTTGTCGTCGTAAATCTGGCGATAGTTTTTCTGGCTGAGGAGCTGGTCGAAATCGACGGCAGCCTTGTTTGCGACGTTGCCGTAGCCGGTGATTTTCGTGAACGCCTCCTTCAAGTCAGGATTGCGCGGCCAGATTTCGGTGGCGGCCCTGAATTCCTCCTCGACGGTTTTCTGGTCGCCCGCGACGGCGGCATTCACGCCCTTGGCGATGTGCATCGACGCGACGGTGCGGGCGGTTGCGATCGCGGCCATCGGCTTCGAGCTGTCGAAGTCCTTCGCCATGTCCTCCATCTCGTGGACGCGTGTCTCGGCGAGCGTGTAGTCCTTCACCTCGATGGCGTTGACGAGCTGGTTGGCTTTTTGCGCGTAGGAAAGCGACTGGCGCTTTTTGTCGCGCGAGAGCGTGCGGATGGGCGGCAGATATTCGCCGACGAGGAAGGCTTCCGAGAGGCGCTTCGTCGCGCTGTCCATCTCCTGGCGCTCGAGCAGGAAGTTGTAGGCGTCCACGCCTTCCTCGACGTCGCGGATGATTTCGTTGGCCATTGCGTCCATCGTCGAGACCGTGGGCGGCATGCCGGTGGTCTTGTCGAATATGCTCTTCGAAGTGCCCTGCACTTTCACTTCGTCGTCACCATCCGTGAAGATGTTCCGATAGAATCGCGTGGCGATCAGCACGTGCTGGAAGCGGCGCTGGACGAACAGTTGCACCATGAGCGACTGGAACGCGATCTTGGCCTGGAGTTCCTTCAACTCCCCGGTCGCCTGCTGCTTCCGCATGAGCGCGTTCACCTCGGCGATGCGCTGGTCGTAGGAAAGGACGGTGCTCTGGAGGCGTATGTCGTCGGCTTTCTGCGCGGTGGATTTCCCCTCGTCCTTCTTCGGCTGGTTGGCCACGGAGTAGCGC
>JBOHXO010000421.1:0-3834 GCA_050737475.1 Chthoniobacterales bacterium | reverse complement strand
CACGGCTCTAACCCCCTGCACGCACGCCATTCGAACCCACATGAAAATCCCTTCGTCATTCCTCCCCGCCCTCGCGGCCTGCATGGCAGGAATCGCCGGATGGCCCGGCCAGGCCGTCGCGCAGACTCCGCCCAAGATCAAGGCCGGCACGACCACCACCGGGGCGCCCGACACGTCCGCCACGGTCACCACTAAAAACAAGGGCAAGAAAGCCGTCGTTTTTTCGTTCACCATCCCCCGCGGAGCCGACGGAGCGGCGGGAGCCGCCGGTGTCGCCGGGCAAAACGGCCTCAGCTTCAACCCCCTGCAGGTCGCCCTGCTGAAATGGGGCGTTTATACCGTCAACAATACCCATCCAGTGGGAGTCACTCCGACGGGCATCTGCTTCGACGGTGCAAACATTTGGGTTGCGAATGGCACGAGCAACAATGTCTCGAAAATCAACGCCACCACCGGCGCCCTCATCGCCAACTACAGCGCCGGGACCGAACCCGAGAGCATCTGCTTCGATGGCGCGAACATCTGGGTCTCGAGCGGCAACAGCTTCAACGTCACCAGGATTGAGGCCACCACCGGCGCCAATAACGGCTCGTATTTTGTGGGCGTCGGATTCGGCACCTGCTTCGACGGCGCCAACATCTGGGTCACGAATGCCCTCTCCGACAACGTCACCAAACTCAACCCCGCCACCGGCGCCGTCGTCGGCACCTATACCTATGCCGCCGGATCGCGCCCGAATGCCATTTGCTTCGACGGCACGAGCATCTGGGTCGCCAATTACATCGGCAACAACGTCACGAAAATCAACCCCACCACGGGCGCCACGATCGGCACCTATGGCGTCGGCACCACTCCCTACGGCATCTGTTTCGACGGCACCCACGTCTGGACCGCGAATGCCAGCAGCAATAACGTCACCAAACTCGATGCCGCCACTGGCGCCACCCTGGGTACCTACCCCGTCGGGGCGAGTCCCTACGGCATCTGCTTCGATGGCGCAAACATCTGGGTCTCGAACACCGGCAGCGCCAACGTCACCAAGCTCGACGCCGCCACCGGCGCCAACCTCGGCACCTACCCGGTGGGATCCAGCCCTCGGCAAATCTGTTTCGATGGCACCAATGTCTGGGTCGTCAATATCGGCGACAACACCGTCACCAAGCTCTAGCCACCGTCCGTCCTATGACCATCCCTTCCCGCCTCCTTCTCACTTTCGCGATCGGAACGATGGTATTCGCCGCGTGGTCGGGGACATCCGCCGCGCAGACCCTTCCAAAAATCAAGGTCGCTCCGACCACTACCGGCGCGCCCGGCACTCCAGCCGTGGTGACCGTCAAGAAAAAGGGCGGCAAGACCGTGATATTTTCGTTCATCATTCCCGCGGGGACCGCTGGCGACACGGGACCCGTCGGCGCCGCCGGGCAGGACGGCCTCAGTTCCAGTCCGATGCAGGTTGCCCTGCTGAAATGGGCTCCTTATTCCGTCAACAACACCTTCCCCGTTGGCACGACCCCGTCGGGCATTTGCTTCGATGGCGCGAACATCTGGGTCGCGAACTTCGGCAGCGCCAACGTCACCAAACTCGACGCCAAAACCGGCGTCACCGTCGGCACCTACGCCGTCGGCACCAATCCCCAGGGCATCTGCTTCGACGGCACGAACATCTGGGTCGCGAACTTCGGCAGCGCCAACGTCACCGAGCTCGATGGCACCACCGGCGCCACGATCAACACCTTCCCCGTGGGCGGCCAGCCCGAGGGCATCTGCTTCGACGGCGCGAACGTCTGGGTCGCGGACCAGCAGAGCGGCAGCGCCATAAAATTGAACGCCTCCACCGGCGCCGTCATCGGCACCTACGCCGTCGGCACCAGCCCGTGGGGCATCTGTTTCGATGGCACGAATATCTGGACCTCGAATCCCGGCTCCGCAAACGTCACGAAACTCATCGCCGCCACCGGCGCCGTCGTCGGCAGCTACAACCTCGAGCCCAGCGCCTCATCCAGCCCATTCGGCATCTGCTTCGACGGCGCAAACATCTGGGTCGCCCGCAAGCCCACCAATAACGCCACCAAACTCGACGCCGCCACCGCCGTCTCCCTCGGCACCTACGGCGTCGGTGCCTCGCCCGAGGGCATTTGTTTCGACGGCGCCAGCATCTGGGTCGGAAACAAGAACGGCAACACCGTCACGAAACTCGACGCCGCCACCGGCGCCACTCTCGGCACCTACAACGTCGGCCTCAACCCCGCCGGCATCTGCTTCGACGGCACGAACATCTGGGTCGCCAACTCCGGCAGCGGCACCGTCACCAAGCTCTAGCCGCGACTTTTCTCCGCTTGAGAGACCGACTTCTTCGGCCCGCTCATCCTGACAGATCGGACACCTACCCGGAAATCTGCGCGAGCTGGTGGTCTCCCCCCCACTGGGAATTCGCACGTCCGGCACGAGAACGCCATCGCGCCGCCCGCCGGTATTTGGAATTCAATGATTCCCCATTTTCCTGTTTTCCTGATTTCTCCATTTCTCGTATTTCTCATCGCATGAGCGAAGCCCCCGCCTCGAAAAAATTGCAGGAACTTCTGAGCACCATGTATTCAAACATCGTGCAGTTCGCGCACGAGGACATGCTGCCCGCCGCGGAGAAAAATTTCTACTCCACGCGCGACTACGCCCTCGGCGACACCGTCTCCTGCACCGCCGAAGCCGCCCTCGAAAACTGCGAGCAGATCAAGAGCTTCCTCGTCGGCACGGCGCCGAAAAGCGCGCTCGATAACATAGATGCCGTGCAGCACGAAATCCGCCGCCTCGCCCAGACCGGCCAGCCCTTCCTTGCCGGCAAGCTCTGGCTGCTCATCATCCTCGCCGCCATCTCGTTCTTCATCTACTTCGTGATGACACACCGCAATTGACATGACCCTCGTCGGCGCCAGCGCGACATTCCTGATCGGCCTGCTGTCCGGGGGTTTGCGGACCTTCTGTTCAAAGCCGTTTCTCTTGTTTCCTGGAAGAAAACGCAGAAAGCTCAGGACAGGTTCGACTTCGGCATTTTCCTAACGACGGCGACGCTCCATGGGCGCCCGGAAAGCACCTTGGCCCGCGCTGAAATCCGTGCCGCCCCAGCCCGCGTAAATTGCACCCCGTCGGCAGAAACTCCCTATCGCCACGGCGCGGGAGATGGTATCGGATTATGCAATCACCTTTTTCCGCCATGCGCCCCATTTCCCTCTCCGCCCTCGCGAAGCCCGCCCTTCTCCTCGCCGCACTCACCCTCCCCCTCGCCGCGCACGCCACGACGCAGACATTTTCCTACACTGGCGGAGCGCAAAGCTGGCCGGTGCCCGCGGGCGTCACGGCGGTCACCGTCACCGCCAGCGGCGCGCAGGGCGGCCTGACCAACAACGGCGTAACAGGCCACAGCGGCGGCCTGGGAGGCATCACCACAGCCACTTTCACGGTAAGTGCCGGTGAGACGCTGGCCATCTATGTGGGGCAGGCGGGAACGCCGAGGAACCAGGTCGCCGCCGGCGGCACGGGAGGCTTCAATGGCGGCGGCACCGGAGGGACAGCCGCCTCATTTGGTGGCGGCGGCGGCGGCGGCGCCTCCGACGTGCGCCAGGGCGGGAGCGGGATTGGAAACCGGGTCGTGATCGCCGGCGGTGGCGGCGGCGCGGGTGGCAACGGCCACGGCGGCAACGGCGCAAATGGCGGGGGGACAACCGGCCAGACAGGGGGCAGCGGCGACATCGCCACCGGCGGCGGCGGCGGCACCCAGATCGCTGGCGGCGCGGGCGGCATCCACGCCGGGGCCGGAGTTGATGGCACCGCCGGCAACTC
>JBOHXO010000420.1:0-6144 GCA_050737475.1 Chthoniobacterales bacterium | reverse complement strand
GACCGATGCGGCGCTCGGAATTGATAAGCGTGCCCTCCTTCTCGCCCCAGCCGGCGGCGGGAAGGTAGAGGTCGGCGCGTTGCGCGGTTTCGGTGGTGGGGTAGAGATCCTGGACGACAAGGAACTCGAGTTTGTCGAGCAGGGCGTTGAACTCGCTCTGGTGAATCCATGAATGCGAGGAATTCGTCGCGATGATCCACAGGCCTTTGATTTTTCCGTCGGCAATGCCACGCACGATTTCGTCGTAGGCCAGCGAAGGTTCGCGCGGGATCGCGGCATCAGCGATTCCGAGGATATCGGCGATCTTTGCGCGATCGGCTTCGTCGGTGGCATCGTGGGCACCGAGCAGGCTGGTGATATTGGCAAAAAGCCGGGAGCCCATTGCGTTGCACTGGCCGGTGATGGAGTTCGCTCCGGTGCCGGGGCGGCCAATGTTGCCGGTCATCAACGCGAGGTTGATGATCGCCTGCGCGGTGCGCGTGGATTCGTGTCCCTGGTTCACGCCCATCGTCCACCAGAACGAGACGCGCTCACCGGCGGCGATGGTTTTCGTGAAGGACCAGAGCGCTTCCGCGGGGAGCCCTGTATCCGCGCACACGCGGTCTGTGGTGAATTGCGTGACGAATTCGGCGAATTCCTCGAAGCCATTCGTATGTGCGGCGACGAAGTCGCGATTGATCCAGCCGCTGGCGATGAGGATGTTCGCGAGTCCGTAGAGCAGGACGAGATCGCTCTTCGGGCGGATGGCAAAATGGTCCGAGGCGGCCATCGCGGTTTCCGTCGCGCGTGGATCGACGACGAGGATTTTCGGGTGGTGTTTGTTGCGCATCACGCGCTGCCACATGATCGGATGAGCGATGCAGGGATTCGAGCCGATGAAGACGAGCACGTCGGATTCCTCGAAATCCGCGTAGGTGTAGGGAGGCGAGTCGAAACCGAAGGATTGTTTGTAGGCCACGTGCGCGGTCGCCATGCACTGTCGCGTGTTGCTGTCGCAATGAATGAAGCCCATGCCGAATTTGAACAGGCAGCCGAGGAACGCCATTTCCTCGGTGGTGATCTGGCCGGTGCTCAGGAACGCGACCGACTCGGGGCCGTGCTTCGCCTTGAGCATCTTGAGTTCCTCGCAAAAAAGAACCATCGCACTTTCCCAATCGCACGGCTCGAGTTGCCCGCCGCGCTTTCGGCGCACGAGCGGTGTGGTGCCGCGATCCGGTGCGGAAAGCGGCGTGAGTGCCTCCCAGCCTTTTGGACAGGCCATTCCGAGGTTCACGGGATAGGTCGTATCGGCGCTGAGATTGATCGCCTTGCCGTCCTTCATGTGGACATTCAATCCGCAGCCTGTGGAGCAGAAGCCGCAAACCATGGTCGTGGTTGCGTCGGGTGTGACACGATCCGGAATCTGCCCGAGTCCGAAGTTGCCGGGTCGGCGAACGAGCTCTTCGGTGAGCGGCCCGCTCCATGCGCGGATGGGCGGGATGAGTTCCGCCGGGCTGGATGGAATCTTGAGCGGAGGGAATTTCATCAGATGCCTCCGGGCATGTGCGGCGCTCGAACCGTGGTGAAAAACTCGTAGCGCTCGAGAAATGCCGAGCCAATTGCGGCGACGAAGATCAAGGCGCTCCATGCGATTGTGAGCTGGCCGACGTGAAACCAGTCGAGTGCCGCAAGGATGATTGAGCTCGCGAAGAGCGTGATGCGGGTGGGTGTGAGCCAAGGGAGGAGGCGGGCGAGCGTGGTCGCGGAAAGATGCGCGGACGCGTGCGGATTTTTCAGCGCGGCGCGAAAGCTTGCGATCCCGCCGATGAAGAAAGTTGCGTGAATTGCCGAGCCGCAAACGAGAGCGGCGGAAAATGCCGGTGCGTTTTGCAGGCAGGCAAAAATCACGATCGATCCGGTCGAGCCCGTCAGCAGCGTCGCGCCGTAAAATCTGCCGAACGTGGGCATCGCTGACCACAGTGCGCGGCGGGTGTCTATGTAGATCATTGCTGACGTGAAGACCGACGCGAGGCCGAGGAAGGCGGTCAATGCCATGGGAGCCAGCGCAAGCGCTGTGCCGGGAAAAAGGAATGCTGCGCCCGCGGCCGGTGCTGCGACGGTGGCCATGAGACTGAAGGCGAGGATTTCGCGGCTCATCCACGACGTGCGCAATCCAAGAAAAAATCGCCATGCTCCGAGAGGCCGGCCGAGGTGAAAGACCGCAGCGAAGAGGCCGGCGTTGAGCAGCCCGAATGCGGTGGCGGCGAACGGGAATCCAGCGAGCCGGAATAATTCCAGATTTGTCGCAGCCATGACGGACGCGGCAGCAAACAGCCCAACCGCCGCTTGCGTAAGAACGAGCATGACGAGCAACGGCCAGTGGGCGTGTTCCAGGTGCAGTTTGTGCGCGTCGGCGGGGTGCGCGTTTTGCGGCGAAACTTTGCTCGAGTGATAGATGGTCGTTGGCTTGGTGTAACTCGAGTCGAAGGCGCCGGGGACCATGTGTGTGCCTGGCGTTGCGGCCGCGGAGACGTCGGCCATATCAACAAGGCGAATGGTGATGGCCTCGTGCGGGCAGGCCTGCACGCAGGCGGGGGCCTCTCCGGCGGCGAGGCGATCGTGGCACATGTCGCATTTGCGCACGATGCCGAGACGCTCGGAATATTTCGGCACGCCGTAGGGGCACTTCAACGTGCAGTATTGGCAGCCGATGCATTGGTCATCGAGATGGCGGACGATGCCGGTGTCCGCGTCCTTTTCGTAGGCCATCACCGGGCAGCCCTCGAGACATGCCGGCTCGGCGCAATGATGGCACGCGGTGGTGACGGTTTGCTGATAGGGAGCATCGTTGCGCTCGCCGACGATAAGGCCGACATCGCGCCACGTTTCGTGTTCCTCCAGGCCATTGAGCGAGTGGCAGGCGCTTACGCAAGCCTTGCAGCCGGTGCAGGCGTCGAGGTCAACGGCGAAGGCGTACTGCTGGCCGCGCGCGGGTTTCGAAAGCGGAATGAGATCCTGATAGTAGCGGGCCTGTGCCGGCACGGAGCCTTCGTCGTGACGGCGGGCGAAACGTTCCACTGCGGTGAGCGTTTGTTGCTCGGCGATGAGTTGGTCGATGAGGTTCGTCTCGTCGAGAATGGAGGCGCCTTCACTCATTTCCAAAAAGGCGCTGGAGCGTGTTGACGTCGTGGCGTGTCGTGAATTGCTGAAAAGTTTCGCCAGTTGAGCGGAGTTCCAGGAAGACGATGAGCATGCGCTCGACTGTGATTTTCAATTCGTCGAACGGCATGGCCTGGAAAATCTGGCGGCCGCATGCCGCGTTCGGACCAAATCCCCCGCCGACGCAGACATGGTAGGCCTCGCGGCCGTCGCGGGTCTTCGCGCCGAGCAGGCCGATGTCGCCCATGTAGTGTTGCGCGCAGGAGTGCGGGCAGCCGGTGAAGTGGATGTTCACGGGCTGGTCAAGCGCGACGCGTTTTTCGAGATGCTTCACGAGTTGGGCGGCATGGCCTTTCGTGTCGGTGGAGGAAAATTTGCAGTAGCGATTGCCGGTGCAGGCGATCACGCCGCTGGCGAGGTTCGACTGCCGCCAGTCGAGGCCGATGCGTTGCACGGCCTTTTGCACCGTGGCGACGTAAGCTTCGGGAATGTTCGGAATGATGAAGTTCTGCCAGACAGTGAGCCGGACTTCGCCGCTGCCATAGAGCTCGGCGATTTCCGCGATGCGAATGAGCTGCGCGGGTGTGATCTGGCCAACGGGTGTGGACACGCCGACGTAATGCAAGCCGGATTGTTTCTGCGGATACGCGCCGACGTGGCTGTGCGAGAGGCGGGAGGCCGGGTAGTCCATCTGCGCGGCGTCGTAGGGTGCACGCTGAAGCGGGTAACCGAGGAGTTTTTCAGTCCCGGCGAGGTATTGCTCGAGAGTCCATTTCTCGAGCAGGTGCTTGAGGCGGGCTCTCTTGCGGTCGCCGCGATTTCCGTTCGCGATGAAGACACGGACGAGTGCGATGACGACTTTGACGATTTTGTCCGGGGGGACGATGACGCCGATATCGCGTGCGAAGGCCTTGTGTCCCGTGGCTCCGCCCAGCGCGATGCGGAAAAAGACATCATCGCCAATGCACACGGCTTTTGCGCCGATATCGTTGGTATCCTCGACGGAGCCGATGAGTCCGCCGCCGTCGAACGCGATATTGAACTTGCGCGGCAGGTTGTAGAATTCGCGATGAGCGAGGATGAAATCGGCGAGTTCGCGAACGTAGGGCGTGCAATCGACGAGCTCGACGGGATCAATTCCCGCGGTGGGATTCGACGTAAGATTGCGGATGTTGTCCGCGCCGGAGCCGCGGGTGTGGAGGCCGATGGCCTGTACGCGCCGGAGAAATTCCGGGGCGTCTTTTGGTTCGATGAGGCGCAGCTGAAAATTCGCGCGTGTTGTGATCTGCACGTAACCGGTGGTCAGCTCTTTTGAAATGCGTGCGAGTTCGCGGAGTTGGTAGCTCTGCACGATGCCGCCGGGAATGCGCAGGCGGGCCATGAAGGCGTCTTTCACGGGCGTCAGAAAAAACAGCCCGTTCCATTTGAATCGGAATGTCTCCTCCTTGTCCGGCACCTGGTTGTGACGTGCGTTCTCGACAAGGCGGTAGTAGGAATCGAGAGGGTGCTCCTCGTTCTTGATGCGCTCCTCGGCGATGAGGGGGATTTCGTCCTCTTCGGATTTTTGCTTTGGGACGACCTGTGCGGGAAACAGATCGGCAAAGACGACTGCGCGCTGCTGCACGCCGGCGAAGAAACCTTGAAGGTAATTTTGCTGCTCGGTGTTGAGCGGTCTGCCCTCGATTTCGGAAATGACGGTGGTGCTCATGGCGTTCAATACACGTCGCGGACGTAGCGTTTTTCGGTCTTGAGAAGCGTGATGTAGTCGGCGGCGGCTTCGGGGCAGAGTCCGCCCGCGGTCTCCGCGATCCGGTGAAGTGCGGCATCAACGTCCTTCGCCATGCGTTTCGCGTCGCCGCAGACGTAGAAATATCCGCCGTCCTGCAGCCACGCCCATACGTCGGTTGCGTTCTCGATCATGCGGGTCTGGACGTAGAGTTTGTCGGCCTGGTCGCGTGAGAAGGCGAGGTCGAGGCGCGTGAGGTGGCCGTTGTCGCGCATGGCGAGCAATTCCTCCTCGTAGAGGAAGTCGGTGGCGGCGCGCTGGTCTCCGAAGAAGAGCCAGTTTTTGCCGGTGGCTGCGGTGGCGCGACGTTCCTCGAGGAAGGCGCGGAATGGCGCGATGCCTGTGCCTGGACCGACCATGATGATCGGGCGGCTGTGGTCCGCAGGCACACGGAAGTGCGGAGATTTGTGAACGAAGACGGGAATGCGGATTCCGTCGGTCACGCGGTCGGCAAGGAAGGTGGAGCACACGCCTTTGCGCGGCCGGCCATTCCATTCGTGGCGGACGATTGCGACGGTGAGGTGAACTTCGCCCGGGTGCGCCTTCGGGCTCGACGAGATGGAGTAAAGCCGTGGCTGCAGTTTGCGGAGGGAGCCGACCCATTCGGCTGCGGCCACGCCCGGGGGAGGAAGGTCGGCGAGGTATTTCGAGAGATCGCAGTGGTGCGTAAGCGCGTGATGCAGGGTGGTCTCGCTGCCGTCGGCGAGGACAAGGGATTGCGCGCCGTCGTGTCCCGAAGCTTCGAGGAGTTCCTGAACGAAGTCCGGGCAGTTCGTCGGAAAAATGCCAAGCGCGTCGCCGGCTTCGTAGTTGAGGCCTTCGAGCGCGATCTCGAAATGACGGGTTTCCTTTGCCGAGCCGGGACGATTGAGGATGCGGTTCGTTTTGAGAACTGCGGGGTAGGGATTCGACTTCGAGTAAGCGGCGTGAGTGGGCGCGGATGCGGGGTGTGCGGGGATTTCGACTTCGCCCCCGAGGCCCTTGAGGAGGGAGTCGAACCATGTTGCGGCGGACGTTTCGTAGTCCACGTCGCAATCAACGCGTGGCTGCATGCGTTTCGCGCCGAGTTGCTCGAGTCGTTGGTCGAGGAGTTTGCCGGCCTCGCAGAACTGCACGTAGTTCGTGTCGCCAAGGGCGAGCACGGAGAATTCGAGATGCTCCAATTTTGGAGCGGTGCCGTTTTTGATGAAATCCCAGAACGGCTGCGCGTTGTCGGGCAT
>JBOHXO010000419.1:0-4153 GCA_050737475.1 Chthoniobacterales bacterium | reverse complement strand
GTGCTCATCGGAAGTTTCGTGACGATCGCCGTGGCGTTGTGGTTTCCCACGAAAAAAACGATTCCGGCGCAAAGCCTGCAGCCGTCTTGATTGGCGGGCGGGTCAAGCAAATTTCGACTTTGCTCGGATGTTAAATTTGACGGTTTCGTAACCTTTTTTCTTGAGGCAAAAGTGCGCGGTTCCTAGCCTCTCGGCAGTTGCGGCGAGCGAAGCGACCGACGCTGTGAATAACTTGTGAAATGTTCCTCCCCATGCCGCGCCGTTTGTTCCACGCGCGGTGATGCCGGCGGAAAATTCAAGATTCACGGTGTCCAGGGAATCAGGCTCGTTTGCAACAAGGAATTTAACGTAACATGCTGATAACCAACTGCAAATTCGAAGGAGAATGCGAAGCTCGGCAAGGCCTGGCCTCCTCGGTTGCAATTCAAGATCAGCTCTCAACGCACGGATTTGCCATCAGAGAAAACCCCGATTGGGTCGTCCTCCGGTGAGTGTGCATAAGTTGCTTATGACGCAGGATTTTAGAACGATTTGGACTTCGATTTCAGGGCTGATCGCCGCCCGCGTGAGCGCGGATGGGTTCCAGCGCTGGTTCAGCGACGTGGAGGTGTGCGGCGATGATGGCGGCACGCTCACGCTTTCGGTGCCGAATCCGATCCAGAAGTTTTTCATCGAGAGCAATTACCTGCCGCTGCTGCAGAGCGCGGTGGCGGAATCGTTCGACGCGAGTCGCGAGATTCGCATCGTGGCGCGCCAGTCCGACGATATGGATTCGGTGATCCAGAGTGTTGACGAACCCGAGCCACCCCGGCCGGTTGCGAAGGAGCGCGTCGCGGTGTCCGTGGCTTCGACCGGGATGAACCCGCGCAATACGTTCGACTCGTTCGTCGTCGGTTCGAACAACCAGTTCGCCTACGCCGCGGCACTCGCGGTCGCGCAGGCGCCGGCAAAAACCTACAATCCGCTTTTCATCTACGGCGGCAGTGGACTCGGCAAGACGCACCTGCTCCAGGCCGTCGGCCATCACATTCTCGCGTCGCGCAAGGGCGCGAAGGTTTTCTACGTATCGAGCGAGCAGTTCACGAACGAGTTCATTGACGCGATCCAGCACGGCACGCTCGTGAAGTTCCGCAAAAAATACCGGCATGCGGATGCGTTGATGATTGACGACATTCAGTTCCTCGCGGGCAAGGAGCGCTCGCAGGAGGAATTCTTCCACACGTTCAACACGCTGCACGACGGCCACAAGCAGATCATTCTTTCCAGCGATCGTCCCGCGTCGGAGATCGAGAAGCTCGAGCAGCGGCTCGTTTCGCGGTTCGAGTGGGGAATGACCGGCGAGCTGCAGCCGCCGGACATGGAGACGCGTATCGCGATTCTCAAGAGCAAGGCCGCGACGCTCAAGATCGAGCTGGACCAGTGGGTCATCGAATTCCTCGCCGACAAGATTCGCAACAACGTCCGCCGCCTCGAGGGCGCGCTCATGCGTGTGGCATCCTACAAGTCGCTGAGCGGCCGCGTGATTCAACGCGAGGATATCGAGATGCTGCTGCGCGACATTTTCCAGGAGCAGGCGCGCAAGGCGGTGACGATCGACCAGATCCAGCGCAAGGTCGCGGAGACGTTCGATCTGCGCATTGCCGACATGACGAGCAAGCGCCGCCTGGCGAGCATTGCCTACC
Source organism: Chthoniobacterales bacterium (assembly GCA_050737475.1). Taxonomy (GTDB): domain Bacteria; phylum Verrucomicrobiota; class Verrucomicrobiia; order Chthoniobacterales; family JAATET01; genus JAATET01. The sequence goes on along the minus strand of JBOHXO010000419.1, from coordinate 2,471 downwards.
CGCGGCAGATCGCGATGTTCCTGTCGCGCGAGATGACGAATTCCACGCTCACCGAGATCGGCGATCTATTTGGAGGCAAGGACCACGGCACCGTGATTCATGCGTGCAAGCTCATCAAGCGCCGCATGGAAGAGGACGAGCGGACGCGCCACATGATCCGCTCCATCGAGACGCAGCTGCAGCGGTAGTTTTTGCGGTTGAGCGTTGAGCGTCGGGAGGCAGTTTCCGGCGTGCGAAAGAGCCGCATTTCCCCTATCAACCTTCAACTCTCAACTATAAACTTGCCGCACGCCGTCACCGCCCGCTACAGACCACTGATTGCCCGCGCGGCACGCATCCCATGAAGTTCAGCGTCACCAAAGAAAATCTCCTCGAAGGGCTCACCAAGACCCAGAACGTCGTCAGCAGTCGCACGACATTGCCCGTGCTGTCGAACGTGCTCGTCGAGACAACGGCCACAGGCATTCAGCTCAGCACGACGGACATGGAAGTGGCCCTGCGCTGCGACGTGCCCGCCGTCGTCGAGAAACCCGGCGCCACCACGCTGCCCGCGCGGCGTTTGCTTTCCGTGGTGCGCGAGTTGCCCACGAGCGAGATCCAGATCGAGACCGACGCGAAAAACATTTCCTCGATCCGCAGCGGCCAGAGTTTTTTCAAAATCTACGGCCTCGCCCGCGACGAGTTTCCGGCATTCCCGTCCTCGAAGGATGCGCGCAAGCTCTCGCTGCAGCAGAAGGTGCTGAAGGACGGCCTGCGCAAGACCTCCTACGCGATCTCGATGGACGAGACGCGCTACGTGCTCAACGGCATTCTTTTTTCGTTCAAGGAAAACACGCTCAAGCTCGTGGCCACCGACGGCCGCCGGCTCGCGTTGTTTGAGGAGACGATTGATGCCGAGCTCGCCGGCAAGCTCGACATGGATTTCATCGTGCCGACAAAGGCGATCAACGAGCTGCAGCGCCTGCTGCTCGACGACGGCGAAGTCTCGCTGTCCGTGAGCGACAATCTCGTTTCGTTCGAGCTCAACGGCTCGCTGCTCGTCTCGAAACTCGTGGACGGCAACTACCCGAACTACAAGCAGGTGATTCCCTCGAGCGAGGACGTGAAGGAGCTCATCAAGCTCGAGCGCGAGAATTTCCTGGCCTGCGTGCGCCGCGTCTCGCTGCTCAGCAACGACAAGACGAGTTCGATCCGTCTGAATTTTTCGAAGAACAACATCGAGATCACCTCGAACACGCCGGAGATCGGCGAGGCGAAGGAATCCATCGCGGTGGCCTATCGCGGCCGCGATTTTTCGATCGCGTTCAATCCCGAGTATTTGATGGATCCGCTCAAGGCGCTGCCCGACGACGAGCTCGACCTGCGGCTCATTGACGAAATGAGCCCGGGCGTGCTGGAGATCAAGCCGGCCTTCCTCTACGTGATCATGCCGATGCGCGTCTCCGCGTAGTCGCGGCTGATGTGTGTGGTCTCATACCCATAACTTTTCCGTTTCGGAAAGGTGATGCGTTTTTAGAGTTTCGGAAGCCTGATGCTTCCCGATGCGATTTGCGTTTAAACGCCCGTGAGCGCGTCGATGGTCTCGACCAGGGCAATGCCTCAGGCGGTCGGTAAAAACGATTTTAGGCTGATTTTGGCCGTTTTGAAAAATTCGAGGTCGGTCGCGGTTTCGGCGCGCTGAGAACCAAGTCCGCAAGCTTCTCGATAAGGCCGCTTGTCTGTTGGTAGTTCCGGACGAAGCCGATGCGTCGTGAGATCCGGTTGACCGAGATAGGTTCGCCTTTTGCGCTCATGGTGGCCAGAGCGTGGCGGATTTTCATTTCAAGAGCGCGCCGGCGTAAGTTCGCCCGGCTTTCTCGAAATCGCCGGGCAGCTATGACCAGCCGTCCGTAGTCCTCCGGGCAATGCCGAGCGAGCGTTGATGTGGACACGCCGAAAGCGAGGGCGGCCTGGCGAGGTGAAGCCAACTTTTTCGGAGTCGTGGTTACCCAACCATGTAGACGAAGTTTTAACGCAGCCGACGAATGCCGTGGTCGGGTACGGAAAGAAGGATCTCGCGGACGGGAGAGTTGGAAGTGAAGATCCTCCAACTCCGGTGTGCAAAGGAGGTCGGAGATAGACAGTCCAAAGCCGGCTGCAATTTTCCAGTAATTGGAAATGGTGGTCGTTCGAATGCCCGTCGAAGCTTGGTAGAGGTAGTTTCTGCGAAATCCAAAGTATGCGGCGGCGGTCTCAAGCGACTTGAATCGAGGAGCGATCAAGGCCGAGACGATTTGCGAAAGGTTTCGGACGGGCTCGTCTCCTTGCGCGAGGAGTGCTGCACAATTTGCTGCGAGAGCGGCCCGTTCTTCTGTGGCCGCGGGAATCACCGGCGCGTTCCTCAAATCTGCTCCGCAATAAAAGCATCGTATGAAGTTTATAGGACTTACGCGCGTCGACATGGATCTCTCGCAAACGGGACATTTCTCATG
>JBOHXO010000418.1:0-9160 GCA_050737475.1 Chthoniobacterales bacterium | reverse complement strand
AATTTATAGATCGTCGCGTCTCTTGATATCTGAGTGTGGTCTGTCAATTGGGCCGATGCAACGATGGTAAGCTAGTAGTCCAACGGCGTCGATAACGCACAGAAGAAATGATCGTGACCGACCGTGGACAGTGTGATCGTGTCCGCGACCGTGATGCCGTCGCGCGTATTGAAATAGGGCGTCACTGCACCAAAGCCATCAACTGAATAGAGAAAAAAATCGCCGGGCCCGCTCACTCCGCTCAGCGTGAGCGTGAAATGGTCGCCGAGAAACGTGCCGGCTTCGATTTCCTCCGAGCCAATGCCAAGCGCCAGCAATCCTGGCTGCTCCGCCTGCGGAAGTTGCCAGATTGCCGCGCCTGCCGTGCCGAGAAAGGAATACGCAGGATCGGACGGCACCGTCGTCTGCGCTGCGGGCAGGATCTGCAGCAACGCATCCGCGGGGTCGTATTCGATGCCGGCCGAGTGGTTGTGCACATGCAGGTCCCACGCGTCGTCTTCATACGCGATGCCAATATCCACGTCGCCGTCATTAAGGATGGTCACGGCTCGCACCGATCCGATGGTGGAAAAAGCCGCGACGACGAGAAGGGAGTTCATGATTTTCATTTTAGTTTTTGGGTTCGGTTTGGAATGAATGGAAACGGCGTGCGACCCCGATCACGGCGAGTCCGAGAATGCCAAGCGCCCACCCCGACGGCTCGGGAATGGCCGAAGGTTGGAACTCGACTCCAAAATGCCAGGTGGTCGGCGCGCTCTCGATCCATGTGTCCGGATCGCTCGCCAGATAACCGCCGAGCTCGAAGGTGATCTGGTAATAGCCAGCCTTCGAAAAACCCCAGTTCGTGTGCGCGTGCCCGCCTTCGGTCACGTAGAATGCGTCGTTCGCACCAATGCCGTCGGAACTCGCCATCCAGACCGTCACGGACGAAAACTGCCCCGTCGTCCAAAGTGAAAAATCCGCGTCGCCCGGGTTGCCGCTCAGGTCGAAATAATTCACGTCGAGCAACCGCACCTCCAGCCACCTCGCGGCGCCGGTGATTCGCGAATCCGCAGGCTGCCAGCTCGCGAAGGTTCCCGTGGGAATCGACTGCGCTTCGAAGCCGGCGTAAATCCGGCCCGGCAGGCTCGTCTGCGGCCAGAAATAAATCGGCTGACCCGCCGTCACACCGAGAAAATCCCACTGACTGCCCGATGGCCGCGATGCCGATGTCGTCCCCGTCGGGCCGTCGTAAAGCAATGTGTCGACCGGGCTGGAATCGCCCGAGTCCGCATGCACGGCCCCGGTCAGCCCGTGGGCGGCGGAGTAATCGATGCTGACGATATCGATATGCTGGTCGGTGACGACCGTGTAACCGGAAGCGGCACGCTCCGCCGCAAGAAGGATCAGGAGCAGTTTTTTCATCAAAGTGGCGGCTGGGCGATGTTGTCGCCGCGTTCGAGGCGGGCCTTCACGTCCGCCGCCTGCAATTCGGACACATGCCCGTCCGCGAAAAGGTAATTGGCCGAACCGCGGCTGTGGTCCGGCTTTGGCGCGGTGGTGAACCGGTCGGGCTGGATATCCGCGCAAAGGCGCGTCCAATTTCCGCCCCACAGATCGGAGTGAGTGTGATCGTTTTGCGCGCTGGCTCCCTGCTGGTCCGAGATGTTGGCCGCGAGAAGCGTCTCCGTGGGACGGGGAATGCGGCTGAGCCGGTTCAACGTCCCCGGCAGTGTCTCTCCGAAGGGACCGATGCGCGGCACGAACACGAAGCTGTTCAGAATGTAGCTGCTGCCCCCCGCCTTCAGCCGCTGCGCGCCCTTCGGATCGCCGGGCGAGATGCGCACCTTGTCGCAATTTGCGAGATAGGGCCGCAGGGTTTCGATCCAGGAATTCCGGAGCGTCTCCGTGTGCGTCGTGCCCGGCATCCACCCGTCGTTGTCGGCGGCATATAGACAGATTGCGGCGCCGATCTGGCGCATGTTCGACGCGCAGCCCTGCTGGCGCGCCGCGACCATCGCACGCTGCATCACGGGCACGGCCAATGCAGCAAGCACCGCGACAACCGCCACCACCGTCAGCATTTCGACGAGCGTGAATGCACGTGCCGTTAATAATGAAATCCACATTCTTTCAGGAGTCACTTGCGTTTATTGAGGGCGCACAATTTCGAGAGTGAATTGCATATGCAAGTTTATTTTTGTTTTATACTTTCGAAAGAGCGCACGATAAAATGCAGGCTCGATGATGCGCCGCCTGCTTTTGCTGCTTCTTCCGATCTCGGTCGCCCAGGCGGGATTGCCCACGCTCAAGGGGAAGGTCGGGCCGCCCGTGGTGGAAGCGTTGATGGGGGGCTGTTCGCTGCACTGCGCTTTCCCATGGCAGGTCTTCTCCATCGGCGACAAACGGCAGCCGGTTTATTCCACGAATGACAGTTACGCCCGCAGCGCCTGGATAGACGCGCGTCCCGGCGGCAGCATCGGCTCGAGGCTGGAGTTTGTTTTCCCGGACGATGCCGTCAGGAAAATGCCGGGAACTCCGCTGTATGGCTTCGACATCATCAACGGCGATTGGGCGCCCGACGACGGCACCGGCGGCAATGTCCGCGCATGGAAGCGATACGCCCGCGTCAGGAAATTCCTGCTGAGCTACAATGGCCGCGCGCTTTACATGGTGGCGCTCGCCGACACGCCACGCTGGCAGTCCGTGTGGTTCGACGACATCATTATCCAGCCGGGGGACCGCCTGACACTCGACATCGTCGAGGTGTATCCGGGGCGGGAAATCCCCGATGCCGCAATCAGCGAGATCGTGCTGCAGGGCGCTCATTGATCCGACTCATCAAGGCTTCGGCTTTTTGCAGTTGCGAATCCGCGCCGTCGGACGCATTAACGGAACAGGCACGCCCATGAAAAAAACCGCCGCTCTCCTCGCCGTCCTTTTTCTCGCTCCCACGCTGGCCCATGCGCACACCGGCGTCGGCCTGACCCATGGATTCTCGCACGGTTTCGAGCACCCGCTCTTCGGCCTCGATCATCTGCTCGCAATGGTTGCGGTGGGCCTGTGGGCTGCGCAAATCGGCGGCCGCGCGCTCTGGGCCGTGCCGCTCACATTCGTTTCGGTGATGGCCTTGGGCGGCGCATTGGGGGTTGCCGGCGTGCCGGTGCCATTCGTTGAACCGGGCATCGCGACATCGGTCCTCCTGCTCGGTCTTTTCATCGCCCTCGCCGTCCGGATGCCGCTCGCGTTTTCCATCCCGATCGTCGCGCTGTTCGCCGTCTGCCACGGTCACGCACACGGAGCCGAAATGCCCTCGAATGCGTCCGGCATCATGTATGCAACCGGCTTCATGATCGCCACGGCGCTGCTGCATGGCTGCGGCATCGGGTTGGGAGTCGGCATTCAGCGCCAGATCGCTGCACCCGCGCTCCGTGCGGCAGGCGCAGCGATTGCGGTCGCAGGCGTCACGCTTTTCTTCTCCTGATTCTGCCCCCTTGGCAATCGGCAGTGCGTGTGCCATAACGCGCACTCGTGCCAGGGAACGCACAGCAACATCCATTTCGCCGCATTGCCAGGCAGGTAGCCATCGGCATCGGCATCTTCGCCGGGTTTGTAGCCGTTGCGACGGCCGTTTATTGCCTCGAGGGATGGAATCTCAGCGACGCATTCTACATGGTGATCATCACCATTTTCGGCGTCGGCTACGGCGAGGTGGAGCCGGTGGACACGACAACGGAGCGCATCACGACGATGCTCACCATCATTGCCGGCCCGGTGGCCACGGTTTACGTCATCGGCGCACTCGTCAAAATCATCACCGAAAACGAATTTCAAAAGGCCCTCGCCGAAAACCGCAAACTCAAGACCATGGACGCCATCAAACGCCACACGATCATCTGCGGCTTCGGCCGCATCGGGCAAACCATCGCCCGCGAACTCGAAAAAGCCGGGCAGCCGTTTCTCATTCTCGATCGCGACGCCGACCGCATCGCCCTTTCCGAGGCGGCGGGTTATCTCACCGTCGAGGGCGACGCCGGTGATGAAGAAGTGCTCACTCGCGCCCGCGTGGACTCCGCCCGCAATCTCGCCGCCGTGCTGCCCAACGACATGGTCAACGTCTTCATCACGCTCACCGCGCGAAACATGAACCCCGCGCTCCGCATCATCGCCCGCGCCGAAAACCCCGCGACCGAGAAAAAACTCCGCCAGGCGGGCGCAAACGACATCATCCTTCCGGCGTTTGCGGGCGGCATGCAGATCGCCCACCGCATCACGCGGCCATCGTTGGTCGGCGTGCTCGACGACGAGTCGTCATTTTTGAAGAACGATCTCGAGGAACTCGGCGTCGAAATCAGCGAGTCGCAAATTGATCCCGCAAGCCACCTTGTGGGGCAGCCGCTCACGGCATTCACGGATGGATTGAAAGGCCGCTGCATCGTGCTCGCCATCCGCAGGTCGGGCGGCACGGACAGCCAGCATCCCGCTCCGCACACTCCGCTTCAAGCAGGCGACCGCATCATCAGCCTCGTGCGGAAAAACGCCTAGCCCGCAAAAACCTGCTGGCCATTCTCGCGCACATAATCGCGGATCGCGGAAAGAAACCTCCGCGAAAACTCCACCGATTTTTTGCGGCCGACGCCGGGTGTGGCTTCGAACGCCAGGTCGGAGTCCGGATAATACCGTGCCATGTGACGCAACGACACGTCGGAGAAAATCACATATGCCGGCACGTCGCGGTGATCCGCAATTTCGCGACGCAGCGTCCTCAAACGATCGAACAACGCCTCGTCGTAGGCAAAATCCTCCGCCACCTTCCGGCGCTTTTTGTCCACCTTCGTCTTTTCGATTCGTGGCGCGAGCCGCACGCGCACTTCGCTGCGGGACTTGAGCAGGGCGAGTCCCTCTGCCGTCAAATCCACGGTGGCAAACTCATCCGCCGAACGCGATGCGTATCCCAACCGGATCAGCTCACCGGCAAGATGCTTCCATTGGTCGGCGGACATGTCCGCTCCGATTCCATGGGTCGGCAGCGCATCGTGCCCGCGATCCATCACACCCTTCGACTTCGAGCCGCGCAGCACATCCACGATGTGATTGAGGCCGAATGTCCAGTTGCTCGCCTGCTTCACGCGATAGACGCACGAAAGAAATTTCTGCGCGGGCACCGTCACATCAATTTCCTCCGGCGGCGCGATGCAATTGTCGCAACCGCCGCAATTCGGTTCGTCAAACACCTCGCCGAAATAGGCGAGCAGTCCGCGACGCCGGCAGGTCCCCGTCTCGGCAAGCGCAGCAAGATCGTTCAACTGCTTCAATGCGACGCGGCGTTCGTCCTTGTCCGACTTCTCCTCGATCATCCGCTTCTGCTTGAGAATGTCGCCGCGGCTGTAGAGCAGCAGGCAGTCCGAGGGCAGGCCGTCGCGTCCGGCCCGGCCGGTTTCCTGGTAATAGCTTTCGATGTTGCGCGGCAGGTCGTAGTGCGCGACGAAACGCACGTTCGGCTTGTTGATGCCCATGCCGAATGCAACCGTCGCGCAGATCACCCGCACCTCGTCACGCAGGAAGGCCTCCTGATTTGCGCCGCGATCCTCGGGTCCGAGCCCGGCATGATAGGCGCGTGCAGGCACGCCGGCGGCGCTCAGTTTTTCCGCCAGCGATTCCGCCGATTTCCGCGAAAGGCAATAAACGATCCCGCTGTCCGCCGGCCGCTCTGCAAGGAACGCGGAAAGCTGCGCGAACGCGCCGGCCTTGGGCTGGACGCGATAAAAAAGATTCGGACGATTGAAGCTCGCCACATACTGCCGCGGCTCGCGCAGCCCCAACCTTTCGATGATGTCGCCGCGCACGCGTCCGGTCGCCGTCGCGGTGAGTGCCATCACCGGCACGGTCGGCAATACGTCGCGGAGCTCGATGAGCCGCCGGTATTCCGGCCGAAAATCGTGACCCCATTCGCTGATGCAATGCGCCTCATCCACCGCGACAAGCGTGACATTCCATTTCGTGAGATCCTCGAGAAACCCGGACAGCAACAGCCTCTCGGGCGCGACGTAGAGCAATTTGTATTCGCCCTGATGCAGCCCGCGGAGCCGCTTGCGAGCCTCGCCGCTCTCGAGCGAGGAATTCAAGTAGGTCGCAGGCACACCGTTCGCGACGAGCGCATCCACCTGGTCCTTCATCAACGCGATAAGCGGCGAGACGACGAGCGTGAGCCCCTCGCCGAGCAGCGCGGGCAGTTGGTAGCAGAGCGATTTTCCGCCGCCTGTCGGCAGCAGGGCGAACACGTCGCGTCCCTCGAGCGCATCGGCGATGATCTCGGCCTGCAGCGGACGGAACGCATCGTAGCCAAAGACTTCCTTCAACTTCGCCAGCGCTTTTTTCATGTTCGCAACCGGCCTATCTCATTTCGTCCGCGATGCCCATTCTACGCTTTCATCATCCATGTGAATTCGATGATTTGCGTGTGCGGAATGTGGAAATAATCGGGCGCATAGCTTTGGTTGCGGCTCAGCACGCCAAAAAGCACGCGGCGCCAGCGCGCAAAGCGACCACCGACATACTCGATGATCAACTCGCGCGGCAGGACGAAAAACGTATCGTCGGAACGTTTCGAAATTCCGCCGTCACTGATCTCCGTCGCACGGTCGAGAATGTGCGGCACGTGCGGCTCCTGCATGTAACCGTGCTGCGCAAGCACATGCCAGAGCCTTTGTCCATGCGCCTTCGCTTCGATGCTGCTGCGGATGTCCATATCGCTTTTGACGACGTTCACCAGGCTGAGAATGATGACCTGCTCGCGAAGCGCCACGCCCTGCCGGATCATTTCCTGCAGCCGTCCCACCGCGTGCGCCGGGCTGCTGGCCAGCGTCACCAGCACCAATTGTCCCGGCAGCGCGCCGGTCTTTGAAACTTGCGTGGCCATCTCGTCCAAGGGGCACGTCGCAGCATGCACGCGTTCCTCGATGATTGCCCTGCCGCGATGCCACGTGAGCATTACGATCAATAAGAATCCGGCAACCATCAGCGGATACCAGCCGCCCTGCGCGAGCTTTGTGAGGCTCGACAAGAGAAACGATCCCTCGATCACGAACAGCACGCCGACAAGGAGCGCCGTGCGCCACATTGGCCAGTTCCAGCATTTTTGCGTGACGAGTCCGAGGGCGATCGTCGTGATGAGCATCGTGCCGACCACGGCGAGCCCGTAAGCGACTGCCATGTTTGCGCTCGTGCGGAACGTCACCACGAGCAGGATGCACGCGCCGGCGAGCAGCCAGTTTACAAACGGCACATAGACCTGCCCGCGTTCGTCACGGCTCGTGTGGATGATGTGCAGCCTCGGAAAAAACTTCAGATCCCGCGCCTGCGCCGTGAGCGAGAACACCCCCGAGATCAGCGCCTGCGAGGCAATGACGGTCGCGGCGGTGGCGAGGCCGACCAGCGCGAGCGTGGGCCAGCCTTGCGGCGCCATCGCGAAGAAGGGCGTGCCGGCAGCGAACGCAGCGGGGCTTTTCACTGCGAGCGCGGCCTGGCCAAGATAGTTCAGCAACAGCGCCGGCAGTGCGACGAAGTGCCATGCAATCGAGATCGCGCGGCGGCTGAAATGCCCCATGTCCGCGTAAAGCGCCTCGACGCCGGTCACCGCCAGCACCACGCCTCCCATCAAAAAAAGCGACGACCATCCGCAGTGCCGCAATGTGTCCAGCGCATACGCCGGATTGAACGCCGCCAGCACCTGCGGGCATTGCGCGACCCAGACAGCGCCGATGGCACCGATCGTCACAAACCACGCGAGCATCACCCAGCCGAAGGCAAATCCCAGTCGCCCCGTTCCGAGCCGCTGCGCGGCAAAGAGCGCGGCGAGCAGCGCCACCGTCGCCGGCAGCACAATATCGTGCAGTTTCGGATTCACCGCCTCGAGCCCCTCCAGCGCGCTCAGCACCGAGATGGCCGGTGTGATCGTTCCATCACCGTAAAGAAGCGCCGCGCCGAAAAGCAGCATCACCACATACGCCGGAAGTTTCAGGCCGGCGACAGGCGGCATCTTTTGACGCAGCAATGCCAGCAATGCGAACACACCGCCCTCGCCGTTGTAATCCGCGCGCATCACGACGCCGACGTATTTGAGCGTCACGATGATGAGCAGGCTCCACACGATGAGCGACGCCACGCCGATGGCCGCGACCGCGTCGGGTTTTGAAATCACGCCGAGCGCCGTCTCGTAGGTGTAAAGCGGACTCGTTCCAATATCTCCAAAAACCACCCCCAGCGCGGCGAGCGCGAGAGCCGGAGTTTTTTTGGCGGCGTGAGCGGACATCGAACCGCGCCTTCTTCCCCAATTTTGCAAGGCAACGCCAGTCTTTGCTCGTATCAATTCGCGCGTGAGCGCATCCATCGCTTGCAACCGGCCGCCGCCTGCAGTATCAGTCCTGCAGGTGCCAAAACCTTAAAGCCTGCTTTCGGAAACGGAGGCGGGCTTTACTTTTTACGGGATGATCTCGGTGCCGATGCCGGAGTTCGTAAAAATCTCGAGCAGCAGGCAGTGCGGGATATGCCCGCCGATCATGTGAACCTTGCCGACGCCGTGCCGGAGCGCGTTCACCGCAGACTCGACCTTCGGAATCATGCCGCCCTCAATCACCTTTTTTTCGATGAGCATTTGAGTCTGCTCGATGGTCACCGTCGGGATGAGGGTGTCCTTCTGCGAGGGATCACGCATGATGCCGGGCACATCGCTCACAAAGATGAGCTTGTGCGCCTTCAAGCCGGTGGCGAGGGCCGCGGCGGCGATGTCGGCATTGATGTTGAGCACCAATCCCTCCGCGGTCGCGCCGATCGGTGAGATCACGGGCACGTTTTCCCTTTTCACGATGGCGAGGACCTCCTTCGTGACGACCTTCTCGGCCTCGCCGACAAAACCCAGATCGGCTTCCGTGCCGTCGTCCTGGCGCTGCAAGGGAAGTTTGCGTGAGACAAAAACCGTTTTTCCGGAAAGCCCTTTTGCGCGGCCACCGTGCTCCTGGATCGTCGCGACGATGGCGGGATTGATCTCGCCGTCGAGCGTCTCCTCGACAATTTTCACGGATGCCTCCTCGGTCACGCGCAGGCCATTGACGAAGCGCGGCGCGATGCCGGCCTCGCGCATTTTCGCGGAGATCGCTTTCCCGCCGCCATGCACGATCACGGG
>JBOHXO010000417.1:0-1623 GCA_050737475.1 Chthoniobacterales bacterium | reverse complement strand
ACCATAAATGCGGGAAGATGCACGGGCACAGTTTCCTCATCGAGATTTCCATCGAGGGCGAGGTGAACCCGGACACGGGCTGGATTTACGACCACGCGGAGATTTCCAAGGCAATGAATCCGCTCGTCGAAATGCTCGACCATGCCTACCTCAACGAAATTCCCGGGCTGGAGAATCCGACGATCGAATTGATGGCGGGGTGGTTCTGGCAAAAGCTCGCGCCGCAGGTGCCCGGCCTCGCGGAGATCGTGATTCACGAGACGCCGACCGCACGGTGCAGCTACCGCGGGGAGTAGCTGTTCCTACGGCGTCGGCGTGGGAGAGACCGTGGGAGTCGCGACGAAATTCGTTCCTGGCAAAACGATCGGTTCGACGTCGACCGCAGAGGCATAGTAGTTGCCGAGTTGGTAGATGTATGTGCCGGCCGGGAAATCGACGCCATTGACCGTATAGGGATTACCTAACACGATCTTGTGAATCGAACCGTAGATTGCTGGGTCGATTGGGAATGCCGCCCAAGCCAATCCGGAGCTGCCTTGGATTGTGAGGTTGCCCGCGGTGAGCGTGATTGTTTCGGTATGATCAAGTGTGCCGGTGCCGATTCTAATAATCCCGACCGTGCCAGCGTTGACCGTCCTATTATCGAGCACATTCAGCGTGCTGCTGACGCCAAGGGATGTCGGCGATGCATTAGGATCTGTCAACGTGATTGCATAGCTCATGTCTCCGAGTGCAAGACCACCGCCGCGGAAAGTTCCGGCATTGATAGAAGTTGCGCCACTCAGGGTCAGCGTTCCCGCTCCGGATATGTCTCCAAAGTATGCTGAGTCGCCGCTTCCGAGGTCCAGAGTCGCCCCGTTTAAGCCTCCCCTCGAGGAATCAAGAAACGTATAATTGCCGTTTCCATTATTGATGAGCCAGAGCGTGGGCTTTTTGTTGCGCAGCGTGTTCGTGACATTTTTTCCGAGGGTGACATTTTTTAATCCCACTTTCGCGCCTTCGACAAAGGCGTTGGCGAGGCCGTAATAATCCGGCAGGGATTTGCCGGCGCTCGCAGGCAGCACGACAAAGGCATCCTTTTCCAACGCCTGCTCCAGCTTCCGCAATGCCATGCGTGCTTTCCTGAGATCGTCGTCGCCGGCGCCAATGGCGAATTGCGCAATGACGGCGCCACCGGAGTGGCGGAATTCCGGACCGAAGTCGTTGTAGCCGGCTTTGGTGTAGACGGCGCTGACACGTTTCACGAAATCGCGCAGCGTGGAGTCGTCCTTCGAGGCGATCTTTTGGAGCGCGAGAAAATTGCCGAGCGTCTGCACGTCGCGATCCGACTGCGAAAAGGCAAGCGCACCGCTGCACGTGAAAGCCAGTGTGAGCGCGAATATCCCAAAGACTCGTCCTGCAATGAACATGCTGCGGATTTCTTTAGCCGGATTTTATGATTTGTCCACGGAAGTGCGTGGAAATCGTTCAATGGGGATGTGCTCCCGGGACGCAGAATGCCGCTACGGAACCGGCGTGAGAACGACATCGCCATTCGGAAGAAGGATGGCGCCGGCGGGAACGGGATCGCTGCGATTGGAAGGGATGATTCTCGTGCCATTCGCGAGAGCGGTCGTTCCGGCC
>JBOHXO010000416.1:0-9018 GCA_050737475.1 Chthoniobacterales bacterium | reverse complement strand
CGCCTGAGCTCACGCCCGGGATGTCCGTGGTGCCGACCGTGCACGTGGAGAAATAGGTCCTGTAGAACTTATAGGACCTATGGATTCCCGGCCCGCCGTAAATCCCTGGTTCGTCACCGTCGTCATTTCGATGGCGACGTTCATGGAGGTGCTCGACACCTCGGTGGCGAACGTCTCACTCACGCACATCGCGGGCGGGCTGGCCGCGAGCGTGGACGAGGCGACCTGGGTGCTCACCACGTATCTCGTCGCCAACGCGATCATGATGCCCATCAGCGGATGGCTCGGCACGGTGATCGGGCTCAAGCGCTATTTCATGATCTGCGTGGCGCTCTTCACGGTCAGCTCGCTGCTCTGCGGACTCTCCACGAATCTCAACGAGCTCATTTTCTTCCGCGTGCTGCAGGGCGTGGGCGGCGCGGGCATGGCGCCCGTGGTGCAGGCAATGCTCGCCGATATTTTTCCGCCCGAGAAACGCGGCTCCGCGTTTGCCGTCTACGGACTCGCCGTGGTTTTCGCGCCGGCCATCGGCCCCTCGCTCGGCGGCTGGATCACCGACAACTACAGCTGGCACTGGATTTTTCTCATTAACATTCCGGTCGGCATAGTCTCGCTCGTGCTCACGTGGGCGCTCGTCACGGAGCCCGCCGTGGCAAAGGCGGAGCGTGAGCGGGTCGTGAAAGACAAAAACTTTCGTGTGGACTGGCCTGGTTTCGCGCTCACGGTACTGGGCATCGGATGCTTGGAAATGGTCGTGGATCGCGGGCAGCGCGAGGATTGGTTCAGTTCAAGTTTCATCACGACGATGGCCATCATCTCCGGCGTCTCGCTCATCGCGCTGGTCGTGTGGGAACTGCGCCACCGCAATCCCATGGTGGACATCGCGCTGCTCAAGGTGCCGAGTTTTGCGGCGGCATTCATCTCGATGTTTGCGCTCGGGTTCGTGCTGTTCGGCAGCACGGCGCTGCTTCCACAGGTGCTCCAGCAGTTGCTCGGCTACACGTCGCAGCAATCGGGCGAGGCACTCACCGCAGGCGGTATCGTGATGATTTTCATGATGCCGCTGGTGGGCGGTTTTTTTGTGCGGAAATTCCAGGCGCGCAATCTCGTGATCGTCGGATTGCTGATGGAGGCCGCCTCGCTTTTCCACATGGGCCGCACATTCAATCTCGGACTCTCGTTCGACGACGCGGTGTGGGCGCGCGTTTACCAGACGGTCGGGCTCGCGTTCCTTTTCATTCCGATCATGCAGGGTGCGTATCTGCGCCTGCCTCCCGGCAAGAACAGCAACGCCTCGGCGCTCATCAATCTCGCGCGCAACCTCGGCGGCAGCGTGGGCATCGCGCTGTCGAGCACGTTCGTCACGCAACGCTCGCAGTTCCACCAATCGCGGCTCGCCGAGCATGTGTCCGCCTACGATTCGGAGACGCAGACCGCGCTGCAGCAGCTTGGCGCGACATTTTCCACGCACGGCGGCGACTCGCAAAACCAGGCGCTCGGCGCAATCTACGGCATGGTCCAGCGCGAGGCGGGCATGCTTTCCTACGTCGAGGTTTTTTACATGATGGCCATCGGCATCCTGCTGATCATTCCGCTCACGTTCCTGTTGCCGAAGAACGATCCGCACGCAGGCGGAGCTTCGCCTGCGGCGCATTGACTCCGCTGGACGGACACGATTGCGCACAGCTAGGATCGGTGCGTGAGTTCCCCCCTTCCCGCCCTCCTTGCCGCGGCTTTGCTGACCGGCATCTGCATTACGGAACTCGCCGCAAACGAAGCGTCCACCACGGACCTTTTCCTAAGCCTCCCCGGCCCGAAGGAGATCGCGGGCCAGGTCAACGAGGCGCTCTTCACGCTGCAGGAGGGTCATGAAAAAGAGGGCATGGCTGCCCTCGATGCCATCCTCCACGGCGACAAGGCCACGGAACAGCAGAAGGCCACGACGCTGATCCTGCGCGCCGCGTGGTTCGACGCAAAAGACCGCCGCGAGAATGCCCTTGCGGACTCCGAAACGGCGCTCGAGCTCGCCGACCTTCCGCCCGACATGCGCGCATTCATCCTGTGCAACCGGGCGGGGCGCCTTGAAGAATGGAACCGCAAGGACGAGGCGATCGCGGATTACACACGCGTGGTTCAGACCAAGGGCGTCTCGGATCGCTGGCTCGCCAATGCCTGCCTCCTGCGCGGCCTGGCTCTGGGCGACGAGGGAAAAATGGCCGAGGCCTCCTTCAGCTTCAGCAGCGTGATCCTGCTGAAGAATCCGCCGCCCCACGTGCTGGCGTCAGCCTATTCACGCCGAGCGTTCATACGTGCCGAGAAGGGCGATGCGGAGGGGGCGCTGAACGATTGCGAAAAGGTGCTCGCCATCCAAAAGGCGCCGCCGGACGTCGTCGCCGAAGCATATCTCACGCGCGCAACGGTGGAGATGGGAACGGGCCGGATGAAGCAGGCCGTGGATGATTTGACTGTGGCAATCGGCATCCCGGAAATCGAGCCGGTGAAACTCGCCGATGCCCTGAACAATCGCGGACTGATTCTTGCGAAGACGGACGACACAAGGCAGGCGGAGGCCGATTTCAAGCGGCTGGCGGACATCCCGGAAGCGTCGGTGGCCTTGCGCGCGAAGGCCCTCGTGTTTCATGGAACGCTGCAGGCCAACCGCGGATTGAAAAAAGAGGCGCTGCAGGATTACGGCCGCATGCTGGAAATGAAGGACGTGCCGGTGGACATTGTTGCGGACGGACTCGGCGTGCGCGGACTGACGGAGGTGGATCTCGGCGACCGCGAGGCGGCGAGGCGCGATTGGGAACGCGGACTCAAATTGAAAGGCCTGGCCGGGGAAACGCGGGCGAAGTTCGAGCATTTGCTCGAAAAATTGCGGACCACATCGGACACCTCGACGGAAAAGCAATCGCAGTAAATCGCGCCACGCCGGCTCAGGCGTTCGCAGCGGGCCGGCTCATCGCCGCGAAATCCCAGCCGAGGGAATCGCCGAAGTCCTTCAATCGCTCGAGTTCGAGCTCCAACTCCGGCGAGCTCATGCGGCTGCCGATGCGGCCCTCGACGAAGGCCTTGAGGTCATTGCTGGAACCCAGGCCCTTGAGACCGCGCGGTCCGTCGAACGCCAGCGAATAAAGCTGATTCACAAGCACGACTTCGATGGACCCAAATTTCATCCACCCAGTCTGCCGTGATTTTCCGCGTCTGCAAGGTCCGTCGCGCGGTCCCGTTCACATCAAGATTCTCGCGCGTTTTTTTCTCCCATCGTAGGCTCGCGTCGTGAATACGGACGTCGCTTCCCGCATCGCCTTTTTGCTCGAAACCGAAAAACTCAAAGGCGTTCTCCGACGCACGTCGCCCGCTTTTTTGGAACGGTTGGAAAACTCCGCCGAGCACAGCTGGAGCCTGGCAATCATGGCCATGTTGTTCGCGGATCTCGCCGACGAGCCGATCTCGCTGGAGAAGGTCCTCAAGCTGGTCGCAGTGCACGACCTCGTGGAGATTCATGCCGGCGATACCTATTGCTACGACGCTGGTGGTAATATGGGCAAGGCGGAGCGCGAGCGGGCGGCCGCGGATTTGCTTTTCGGCGCGCTGCCACGCGAACAGGCGGATGAATTCCGCGCGCTTTGGGACGAATTCGAAGCCGGGACCACGCCCGAATCGCGATTCGCAAACGCCATTGACCGCCTCCTGCCGCTCATCCAGCACCGCGCCCACGAAGGCGCTGTTTGGAAGCTGAACGGCATCACGAAAGACCAGGTTTTGAAACGCATCGCTCCCATCGGAGGCATTTCCTCCGCGCTGCATCTCCATGCGCTCAGTGTGGTGGACGAGGCGGTAGGAGCCGGGTGGATCGCCGGGACGGAGGCGGATTAACAGAAGGAATCCAAAAAAATACAGGCCGCCGCGACGAATGCCACGACGGCCTGTTGTTCCCCCCAGAACAATCTTCTAATGCCACCTTTGACGACTCAGGCGGGAGTTTGTTCAAATTTTCTCAAATTATTTTTCTAACAGAGAAAACGAGCCCTGTAGCCGTCCCATTTACTGCGAGTCTTGAGATTTTCCTCCCCGCATCCGCATCTTTGCGGTTAGAAAATCTGATTCCCTCGCAAGCGAAACGCCTCGCGCATTTCTTGACTTCCCAAACTTTCCAGACATCCGTATCGCCTCCTGCAATAATCATGAGACCTCCTACATCTGTTCCTCATCGTTCCCTCATCCGCCTACTGGTATTCATACTTGTTCTTTCGGGCTTCGTCAGCCATTCCCGCGCAGTCGTTCCGGACTTCGGTCCGAACGTCATCATCGTGGACCCAACGATGGATCCCACGACCATCCAGCCCAAGCTCGACGCGATCGCCGAAGCGCAGAAGAGCAACGGCAGCGCCCAGTTCAACCTCTCGCGTTTCGCCATCCTCCTCAAACCCGGCGCCTATCCCACGCTCGACGTGAAGATCGGATTTTACACGCAGGTGTCGGGGCTCGGATTGAAGCCGGACGATACCGCGGTCTCTGCCGTTCATTGCAATTTTTACGGTAACGTTACCCAGACCTTCTGGCGCGCGATGGAAAACGTGATGACCACGGGCAAGGAATGCTACTGGGGCGTCTCGCAGGGCACTTCCTTCCGCCGCATCCACACGGCAGGCGGCCTGAAGCTGCACAGCGAGGGCTGGGCGAGCGGCGGGTTCATGGCGGATTGCAAAATCACGGGCGGCGTCAATTCCGGTTCGCAGCAGCAGTGGCTCTCGCGCAACACCGAGATGGGCCGGTGGAGCAATGCGGTATGGAACATGGTGTTCGTCGGCGTTCCCAATGCGCCCACGCAATGGCCTTCCTACACGTCGGTGGAAAAGACGCCGGTCATCGCGGAGAAGCCGTTCCTCTATTTTGCGGCTGGAAAATTCGCGGTCATGGTTCCCGCACTCGAGAAAAACACGCAGGGCGCCAGCTGGAGCGGATTCCGCACCGCGGCACCCGGGAAATCCATCCCGATCGAGCAATTCTATATCGCACATGCAGGCCGCGACACCGCCGCCACGATCAACGCCATGCTCGCAAAGGGCGCCAACCTCATCCTCACGCCGGGCATTTATCCGCTCGAGGCCAGCATCAAGGTGACCCGCCCCGGCACGGTGGTGATGGGCATGGGCTACGCGACGTTGAAGCCGGTGAAAGGCACGCCCGCGATGCAGATCGCCGACGTGGACGGCGTGCGCGTGAGCAGCATTCTTTTTGACGCAGCTCCGGGCCTCACGCCCACGCTGCTGGAAGTCGGACCTGCCGGCAGCAAGCTTTCGCACGCCGCGAACCCGACGATTATTTACGACATCTTCTGCCGCGTCGGCGGCGGCGGACCTGGCGACGCTGCGATCATGACCACGATCAACAGCAACGACGTGATCGGCGACAATACCTGGCTCTGGCGCGCGGATCACGGCGCGGGCTGGAGTTGGAAAGAGGCGAAAAACAAGAACGCCCTCGTGGTGAACGGCAACAACGTCACCTACTACGGCCTCGCGGTGGAGCACACGCAGGAATACCAGACGCTGTGGAACGGCGAGGGCGGCCGCGTCTATTTCTACCAGTCCGAGATTCCCTACGACGTGCCGGACCAGAAAACATGGGGCAACAGCGGCAAGGGCTGGTCGTCCTACAAGGTCGCCGACAACGTCAAAACGCACGAAGCGTGGGGCCTCGGAATTTACAGCCTCTTCAATGCGGGCCAGTGCGTCCTCCAGAACGCCTACGAAGTTCCCAAGAACGCGCCCGGCGTGAAGATACACCACATGAACGCGATCAACCTCGGCGGAAAGGCCGGCGGCGGCAGCGGCATCGCACATGTCATCAATGACGTGGGCGATCCAGCGCTCAGCGGCAGCAGCTTCAAACGCTCGACGCTCGCGGAGTGGCCGGTGCCGCCTCCAACAGCTCCATAAACAAACTGGGGGCGCGGATTTGACTTAAAAAGTCGTTAATAAAATCCGGCCGGCTACGTTGACTCAACTGGCAAGGCCATGTCCCCCTCGAACATTTCGAGCGAGTCCCGCAGCGCGGCGCGCGGTTGCCCGTCCGTCGTGCCGGGACGAGTCCGTGTCGTGTCGGTCGCATGCCTCGCGGTGATCTTTTGGCCGCCGGTCCTGCACGCGGAGGATTTTCAAGCGAGCAAGGAGAAGATTGTATCCGCGATCCGTCGCGAAAACTCGATGCTCGCCTCGACGCCGACAGGATTTTTTCGAGCCTCGCTCGCGGACAAAATCTGGCGGGAACTGGACGTCCCGCCGGCGATGACGCCGGGAGGAATTTTCATCCAGCAGGACGCGAAGTCGCCGCTCCTCGCGTATTACCAGCCCTACCGGGTCAACTACCCCGCCAAGCTCGGAAAAGTGACGGAATCTTTTGCAGATTTGTTCGTTTCCAGGGACGACGGAAAAACGTGGGCACAGACCTCCGAGGGCCGGCGGCTGGGCAACATTCACATTCACACGGACGGAATTTTTTACGCCCTCGAAGAACCCAAACTCGGATCCGAGGGTTTCAATGGTGCGGGCGGCGCGGTGCTGCGCTCCACGGACGACGGAAAAACATGGACGAACGTGACTTCGAACCTGCCCGAAAGTTTCGCGCCGACCAATTTCGTTCGCGATCCGCTCCATCCCGCGAGCCTGCTTGTCGTCGGCAATTGGGGTCTGGGCCATTTCGGGATATTCCGGGCTGGCGCGGATGGCCGTTGGGAGCGGACGGACGAGGGTTCGCTGTCCGCGATGGCGTGGCGCCGGCACGCCCTGGAATCCGGCTGGCAGAGCGGAAGCAGCGCGTCCTACCAGACGATGCTCGAGCCGCGGCTCTCGAATTATTTCAGCCAGCCGCTTCAAAACTGGGAACCCGATGACCCCTTCCGTTTTCAGCCCCGCGTCCATGCCTTGCGGCTCGAAATGGAAAAGACCGCGTTCACGTTTCGCAAGGGCGCGCCGATGATCGTTCCGGTGAAAGTGATCTTCGAATCCGACGATCAAATCGCAAAGCTCCTCGACTGCAAGCACGCCGCCGAGTTCTGGCGGGTGGGAACGGTGAGCTATGGGAAGGAACCCGGCCTCGACTTGCAGAATCTCGACGCGACCGAAAAAAATCCGCCGCCCCACACCGGATTTGATGGAAGCCCGACGACCGTGAAAGTGGACAGCGCGCATCCCTACGCGCGGGACATCAACCTCGCGGACCTTCACGATTTTTCGAAACCCGGAATTTATCGCGTCCTGCTTTATCACACGGACAAATGGAAAGCCGCCTGGGGAGGCACGCTGGGCAGCCCGGTCCTCGACATCACCATCACGGAATAAACCATGAAAATCGGATTCGTTTTTTCACTCGCGATTCTCACCGCGCCAATGGCCGCGCCTGCACTCGACAAGGTGGACAAGCTGCAGATGGATGCGCAGCAGGCGTTCGAGCAGCGGGACTACGACGCAGCGATTCGATACTGGAGCGACGCCATCGAACTCAGCCCGAAGGAGGCGTCCATCTACATTAATCGAGCCGCGGCTTATGCGGCCCAAAAGGAGCCGGCCAACGCACTCGCGGACTACACCGCAGCGATCCGGATTGATCCGAACAACGCGACGGCACGCAAGCTTCGCGCGGAACTCCATCGCGAGGAACACGAGTCCGCCGCCGCGATCAGCGACTACTCGGAGTGGGTGCGCATCCAGCTGGCGGCGGAAAAAAATCCGAAGGCATTCGTGCAGGGTCTCGCGAAAAAATCCCTCCCGGACACGAACTACGAGCTGGCGGCGGCATGCTGGAGCGCGATTTTGAAAATGGATCCCGGCGATTCGTCGGCGTGGTTTCAGCGCGCGGTGATCAATGAATTATTGCAGCAACCCGGCAAGGCTCTCGCGGACTGCAACGAAGCGCTCCGGCGCGATCCGAAGAACGCGGACGCCGCGCAGTTGCGCGCGCATATTGACGCCGGCTGGAAATGGGAGCCGCAGCCGTTCAACCAGCAGAACACGCACGAAAAGGCGCGCGAATACGACAAGGCGGTCGCCGACTACAGCATCCCGATCTGGCTGAGTCGCAGCTTCGTGCTGGACGCGGCCTACCGACGGGATCTCGCAGATTGTTCTGCCGCGGTGTGTCTTAATGGCAAATTCCTCGACGATGCGTATGCCTTGCGCGCCCGCAATTACGCGGCCATGGGGCAGTTTGAAAAAGCCGTGGCTGATTATACCGAGGCCATCGGGCTCGGCTCCGCGGCCATTCGCTATGAATATTACAAGAGCCGCGGCATGGCCCGCGTGCAGATGAAGGATTACGACAAGGCCGCCGCGGATTTTGCCGCCGCCGAAACGGCGTGGAGAAAGGAATCGCGCCGCGAATCCGACCGCAGCGCGGATGACAAGGAGATCGAGAATGGGATCGCGAGCCAGTTTGTCATCCGGCGCGCGGACGCCCTGGTGCGCGGCGGCCGCTACGGAAGGGCGATGGATGTGCTCAAAAAAAATCTGGCGACTGATGCCGAGGACACGTGGACGATGAATGCGCTGGCGTGGCTCTACGCCACCTGCCCTGACGCAAAATTTCGCAATGGCGGGAAGGCGCTCGCATTGGCGAAGAGAACCGAATTGGGCGACGCAATCGCCGCCGCGTATGCGGAACTCGGCCGATGGGACGACGCGATAAGGGAGGAAAAACTCGTGATCAAAGGCGGCGCGGATGAGGAAGACATGGCGACGTGCGTCGCGCACCTCGCGCTCTACGAGCAAAAGAAACCGTGCCGCGAGTGGAAGGATTTGGAAGTCGGCGATTGAAATCCGCCGTCCGTCCGCTCGGTCTGCGTGCCCCCTGCGGCTGGCGTCGCGCTCGCATGCTGGTATTATTTCCAGCACATGAACCGGGGCATCCTTTACGCGCTGGGAGCGGCGCTGCTTTTTGGAATCAGCACGCCCCTCGCAAAACTTGCGACGAACTCGGCCGCGCCGCTGCTCGTCGCGGGGCTGCTCTATCTCGGCT
>JBOHXO010000415.1:0-11127 GCA_050737475.1 Chthoniobacterales bacterium | reverse complement strand
AGATTGAACAATGTCTGCCGCACCTTCGTGAGATCGGCGCGCATGCCGCCGATGTCCGCGGGACAATTCACCTCGAGCACGTTGCCATTTTTTTCGATGAGCGGGCGGATGGTGGCCGCGACGTCGTCGAGCATCGGCGGAATTTCGAACGCCTCGACATAGACGGTCATTTTTCCGGCCTCGATTTTCGAGAGATCGAGCACGTCGTTGATGAGCGAGAGCAGGTGCTTGCCGGCGCCGTGGATTTTTTTGAGATCGGGAACGAAGTCGTCCTGCCCGATATCCTCAGCCTCCTCGACGAGCATTTCGCTGTAGCCAATGATCGCGTTCATCGGCGTGCGCAGCTCGTGGCTCATGTTCGCGAGGAACGCGCTCTTCGTGCGGTTCGCCTCCTCCGCCTGGTCACGCGCGGTCTGCAGCTCGGCGGTGCGCTCCTCCACACGCTGCTCGAGTTCCTGGTTCCACGACGCCAGCCGCTGCTCGCGCGTGCGAATTTCCTGCGCCATGGACTGGAATGTGTGCGCGAGACCGCCGAGTTCGTCCTGACGTCCGGCGACAGGCTCGAGGCTCGCGGGATCGAATTTCCCGCCCTCGATATCCTCCGCGGCACGGCGCAATTGCGTGATCGGAACGGTCATGCGCTTTGCGACGAGTGTCACGACGAGGACCATCGCGAGCACGGCGATGGAATTGATGATCACGGAGCGCCACGCGAGCGCCACGACCGGACTCAAAATCTCCCGCTCCGGCACGCTCAATACAACTTTCCAACCCGTGATCGGCGCCTGAACCCAGAACAACCTTCTCACCTCACCGTCCATATGAATGGACGCCGTGCCTTCCGGTTTTGCTCCGACGAGCTTCCCGTCGGGCAGCTGCGAAATGTCCTCTCCCTCGTAGCCCTTGCGCAGCATGAGGCTCGCGTCGGGATGCGTGATGATCTTTCCGCTGCGGCTCACGAGATACGTGTATTCCGAGGATTTCTCCGACGTGCGCAGATGAAGGCGCTTGACGATCTCGACAAGGCGGTCGAGCGCGACGTCCGCGCCGGCGGTGCCGATGTAGCCGCCGTCCTTCGCGAGCACGGGCGCGGTGACGCTCACCATCGTGATGTTCGACGCGCCATCGTCGTAGTAGGGCTCGGTGACGTAGAGCGCCCGCGTCTTTTTTGGCCCGACATACCACTCCTGTTTTTCCTCGTGATAGTCGTATTGGATGTGGCCTTCGTTCGGAAAGGTTGCGCGGTTCACCCACGAGCATGCGAGCGCGTCGCTCCATTTCATGTCATCGAATGCGATGTAAATTCCATACACTTCGCTGGCCGGCACCGACGCCAGTTCGCTGGCGAGATAAGGAATGATGCCCGGATCCGGCCGCGGACCAATGGCCTCCTGACGCGCCGCCATGCCAAGCGGAATCATGCCGACCTTGTTGATGAAATCGTCGAGGTCGCCCGCCGCCGCGCCGACCTGCTTGAGCGCCTCGGACTCGGTCTGCTGCTCGAGCGCACGGCCGCTGGCCTTGTAATTGAGCCATGCGGAGACGGCGAGCACTGCGCACGCCGCGAGACCCACAGCCCACTGGAGCTTTCGAGCAAAGGTGCGCGGGGCAAATTGCATCATCGCGGGCGAGATTACAGGAAAGTCCGCACAGCGCTATTCCGACTCCAGGTGAACCTCTGGCTCAGGGCGCGGCGCAAGGCGATTTCCCATGATGATCCGCGCGCAGGTATTCCATCGCAGGATCGCGTCGTCGTTGTCCGCGGGACTCAACGCCTCGGCTTTTTGATACCACTCCATCGCCTCGTGAAAATATTCATAGGCGTCGTGGTGCGAGCCGGGATTGTCGTCGCGCAACTGCGCCTTCCCGCGCCGCTCGGAAATGATGCCCGCGTAATAGGCGCGCTCGTATTCGCCGTGCAACAGCGGCAGCACTTCCTGCGCCTGCGTCGCGCCGACCGCGTAGCCCCGGCCGAAACGATCCGTCAGCGCGAGCAGCAGCGTGACGAGCGCCTGCTGGTTTTCGGGATCAATGAGCAGCACGTCGTGGCAGATGCTCTCGGCCTGCGCCGGCTCGCCGAGCATGCGATACCGCAATGCCCTGGCCAGCGCGGAGGGGATGGCCTCCGGATGCAGGCGCTTGAGCTCGAAGGTCGGGTTCATTTTTTTCTGCCGCGGATTAATTTCCAAAGCCAGCCCAGCGGATCATAGAACTCGTCCACCACGCGCTCCTTGAGCGGAATGATGGCGTTGTCGGTGATCGTGATGTGCTCGGGACAGACTTTTGTGCAGCACTTGGTGATATTGCAATACCCGATGCCCTGCGCCTCCTTGAGCTCGGGGAGGCGGTCCTCGGTGTCGAGCGGATGCATCTCGAGCGCGGCGGTATAAACAAGGAAGCGCGGGCCGATGAACTCGTCGTGCTTGTGGTGGTCGCGCAGCACGTGGCAGACGTCCTGGCAGAGGAAGCACTCGATGCACTTCCGGAATTCCTGCACGCGATCAATGTCCTCCTGCTGCATGCGCCACGTGCCGTCCGGCGCGTCGGGCGGGCGCGGGTTGAATTTCCTGATCTTCTTTTTGACGCGGAAATTCCACGACACATCCGTGACGAGATCGCGAATACGCGGAAACGCTTTCATCGGCGTGATCGTCACCGGCTGGTCGAGCGAGATCTGGTCGAGGCGCGTCATGCACATGAGCTTCGGCATGCCGTTGATTTCCGCGGAGCACGAGCCGCACTTGCCGGCCTTGCAATTCCACCGGCAGGCCAGGTCGTTCGCCTGCTCGGCCTGGATCTTGTGCACCACGTCGAGCACCACCATGCCCTCGGAAACCTCCGTCGTGTAATCGACGAACTTGCTCTCGCCGTCGCCCTCACCGCGAAAAATTCGAAACGTGACCGTTTTCATTTCATTTCCTCGATCACTTGTTTGAGATGCTCCGGCATTTCCGGAATCGACTCGCGGCGCAGTTGCATCGTGCCGTCGGCGGCTTTCCAGACGATGGAATTCACCTTCGCGGCCTCGGCGCTCTTCTCCGGATAATCCTCGCGGAAATGCCCGCCGCGGCTCTCCTTGCGATCGAGCGCGCAACGCGTGACCGCCTCGGAAACCGTGAGCAGATGTTTCAAATCGAGCGCGGTATGCCAGCCGGGATTGTATTCGCGATGGCCGTGCACGCCGGTCTGCGCGGCGCGATTCCAAAGTTTGCCAAGACCGTCGAGCGCCTGCGTCATTTCGTCCTCGCGACGCACGATGCCGACCAGCGCCTGCATCATGTTCTGCAAATCGTGCTGCACTTGATACGGCCCTTCCGCGCTCGCGCTCTGCGCGCCGCGATCGAACGGCGCCAGTGCTTCCGCAGCCGAGGCCTCGATCTCCGCGTCGCTGATCGCGCCCGCCGGGTTTTCCTTCGCGTATTTCGCGGCGAATTCTCCCGCTCGCTTTCCGAACACGAGCAAATCGGACAGCGAATTTCCGCCGAGGCGGTTCGCGCCGTGCAGGCCCGCGGCGCATTCGCCCGCCGCGAAAAGTCCCGGCACCGACGTCATCTGCGTGTCGCCGTCCACACGCACGCCGCCCATGATGTAGTGCGTCGTCGGGCCGACTTCCATCGGCTCCTTCGTGATGTCGAGATTCGCGAGCTGCATGAACTGGTGATACATGCTCGGCAGCTTCTTTTTGATGTGCTCGGCGGCGTTCGGGATCTTTTCCTTGATCCACGCGATGTCGAGAAACACGCCGCCGTGCGGGCTGCCGCGGCCGGCCTTCACTTCCGCATTGATGCAACGCGCGACGTGATCGCGCGTGAGCAATTCCGGCGGGCGATGGGCATTCTTGTCGCCCTGCGTGTAGCGCCAGCCCTCCTCGGGATCTGCGGCAGTCTGCGATTTGTAGTTGTCCGGAATGTCGCCGAACATGAACCGCTTGCCGTCCTTGTTGCGCAGCACGCCGCCTTCGCCGCGCACGCCTTCGGTCACAAGAATTCCCATCACGCTCGGCGGCCACACCATGCCGGTCGGATGAAACTGGATGAACTCCATGTCGAGCAATTCCGCGCCCGCGTGATAGGCGAGCGAGTGCCCGTCGCCGGTGCCTTCCCACGAATTGCTCGTGATCCGATACGCACGCCCTGCGCCGCCGGATGCGATGACGACAGCCTTCGCCTTGAAAACCTTGAAGCGCCCGCGCTCGCGGTCGTAGCCAAACGCGCCGACCACGCGGTCGCCGTCCTTCAGCAACGTCACGATGGTGTATTCCATGTGGACGTTGATGCCTTGATGAATGCCATGGTCCTGCAGCGTGCGGATGAGTTCCAGCCCGGTGCGATCGCCGACGTGCGCGAGTCGCGGGTAGCGGTGGCCGCCGAAATTTCGCTGGAGAATGCGGCCGTCCTTCGTGCGATCAAACACCGCGCCCCACGCCTCGAGTTCGTGCACGCGCGCCGGCGCTTCCTTCGCGTGGAGCTCGGCCATGCGCCAGTTGTTCACGTATTGGCCGCCGCGCATCGTGTCCGCAAAATGCACCTTCCAATTGTCGCGGTCGTCCACGTTGCCCATCGCCGCCGCCATGCCTCCCTCGGCCATCACGGTGTGCGCCTTGCCGAGCAGGGATTTGCAGACGAGACCCACGGTCACGCCCGCCGCGGAGGCCTCGATGGCCGCGCGGAGTCCCGCGCCGCCGGCACCGATGACAAGCACGTCGTATTCGAAAGTTTCGTAGTTGGTCACAGGATTAAAAAAGTCTCACGTCGTGCCAGATGCCCATCGAGCAAAGCCGCACATACACATCGCTGAAGCCGACCCAGAATAGGCTCAGCCAGGCCCAAAGCATGTGCTTGCGATTCAGGCAACTCACGGCGTTGTAGCAGCTCCGGCACGGGGATTTTGAAATCGAGTCCATGAATCCGCCGACGAGATGCCTCAGCGAATGGCAGCCCAGCGCGTAGCCGGCGAGCAGCACGACGTTGATCGAGAGCACGATCGTTCCCACGCCGATGCCGAAATGCTTCGCGCCGGCCGCATCCGTGAACCACATCGCGCTCCACGCGTCGTGGCCGAGCAGCACGATGAAGAGCAGCGCGAGGTAGAGGAAGTAGCGGTGGATATTCTGGATGATGAGCGGGAAATACTGCTCGCCGAGGTAGCCCTTGCGCGGCTCGCCGACCGTGCAATTGAGCGGATCCGCCCAGAACGCCTTGTAATACGCGCCGCGGTAATAATAGCAGGTGAAGCGGAATCCCGCCGGCGCCCACAACACGAGAAACGCGGGCGAAAATGGCAGCCAGCCCGGCCACCAGTCCGGCTTCGGCCCGAGGAGCGCATGCGGCGAGTTGCCCCAGATTTCCGGCGAATAAAACGGCGAGAGGTAGTCCGCTCCGCCCGCGCTCAGCCAGTAGTGGGTCCCCTGGAATGCGGCCCATGTGGAATAAATGATGAAGGCCGAAAATCCGAGGAACACGGCCAGCGGCTGCATCCACCACGCGTCCGGTCGAAGGGTTCGGCCAAAGGGAGTCTGTTTGGGAAGTGCAGCGACGTCTACGGGGGCGGCCATGGGCAGGCAGCTTGCATACCGGCGGCAGGCAGGCGATTCAAGTGCGGAACCACTTCGGTGCCGGCGGGAAATATGCCTTTTGCTTTTCGATGATTTGGGAGGACATGCAGAAGCGCCCGTAGATTCCGGCGGGAGGGATGTGTTACACTCCCATTCTTCGATGCCTTAAAAGTGGGACGGCTTTAAGCCATCCCTCCCATTTACGTCTAAAAATGCGAAATGCATTCCTCCTTCTCCTCCTCACCGCGACAGCCTTCGCCGCCGACGACTACCCCGGCGCGCCCGCATCGGTCACCGCCGCCTACATCGAGGCCGACGGCAGGGGCCTCGCGCTCGATGGCGAGACGGCCCCGCTGCTGCTCGGCTACACCACATGGAAGGACGCTCCCGGCTGGGACTCGTTCGTGGTGATCAAGTCCTACGACATCGGCGAGGTCGGCTGGACCGGCGACAAGGCCAGCGTGCAGATCACCTACGACGTCCTCGGTCAAATTGACGGAATGAAATTCACGAGCAAGCCCGCGAATGAGGAGGTGTTTTTCGAACTCGTGAAAAAGAAGGGCAAATGGAAAATCGTGAAGCCGCAGCTCGCCCCGCATCTCTTCGTCGCCGGCGCGATCACGGCCCTCGAGGCGATCGGCGCAAAGGACGACGCCACCGGCAAAGCTGCCCTCAAAAAACTAAAGGCGCTCGAAGAATAGTCCGCTGCGCCTATTCCGCAAAATCCTTCGCCCAGGCAGGTTTGCCGTCCTTGATCTGTTTGGCCGAAATTTTGTCCAGCCGCTTGCCCGTCCTTACGTCAAACAACTCGACGAATCCCGGCTCGCGGCCGACGCCCGACTTGACCACGATCTCCGCATTCTCGCGGCGAAATTTCCACCCGCGCACGTCGGGAAATTTCGTGCGGATCTGGCTCAGGAGTTTGCCGTCGCGGCGGATGTTCACGCCTCCCTCGACGGTGACGACTTTCAACTCACCGGTCACCGCGCCCGGAGTGGGTTTGGGAGCCGGTGTCGGCGTGGCGGACGCGGAATTTCCATAGACCGCGGTGAGCGTCTTCTTCGTCGGGAAGGTCGGATAATATTCGCCGCGCGGCCCCACGAAGCCATCGCCCTTGCGAACGAGCGTAATCGGAGTCACTCCCTTGCCCGTGTTGATCTCGACCACGACTTCGTTGCTCTTGGCCGCGTGTGCGGACAGTGGAAGGAAAAGAAGCGACGCCGTGGCGAGGAGGTGCAATTTCTTCATGGTCCCCGCTTCCCTACAACTTCCACTCCATCGAAGCAATCGCCGGGGTTGCCCCGGCGGAATGGAGCAGGGCGAAGAAACGCGGTCAGATTCGGGAAAGGTAAGGCCACGCGAGAAGGAGGCTGAAGGCAAGCGCCCATGCGACCAACGATATCCTCCTCGAGTGGTGACGCGTGATGATCGTGGAGAGCGATGAGAAAAAGAGGCTGACGCAGGAACTGATGACTGAAATCGAGATGATTTGGGGAATGAAAACGGCAGGGAGGTCGTTCGCCCAATGAAAGATGCAAGCCGCCAGCCCCGACATCAAAAGGGAATAGAGCGCCAGTTTCAGCGTGAGCGGCGGTGATGTGAAATCCCGCGGGGCGCCCTTTCGAAGCCAGCGCCGGCAGGCCACGGCTCGCGCCATTGCCGCAATTCCGGCAAACGCAATCGGGAACAAGACCGATAATAAAAGGAACCCCAGAAAGTTCATGCCCCGGTCGAAGGATTCATCCGTGAGCTGCTCGACGCCGCGATGAGGAGGATCCGCTTTGTTCCACCAGCAAAAACACACAATCACCAGGATTGGGCACAGGATTTGCAAAAGAATCGCGACCTTTAAAAAGTGCCCCAGCGGAAAGCCCTTCCCCCGGCAATAGAGGGGAACGGCGACTTCGGAGACGATGCAAAGCAGGAGAATGGCCAGGAATGCTATGGACATGGATCAGGTTTTCGCCGCCATGAAGACTTGGGCGGATATGCTTTTCGTGAAACGGATATGAAATCGCGGTGAAAATTTAATGGCATGCATCCGCCGGGTTTGCCGCACGGACGAACTCGAATTCACCCAGGCATTGCGAAAAAAATTTCTTCCTGCGATCAATGCACGAAATGTTGAGATTGCTGGGCGCGCAAAGCCTTCATCTAGTTTTCGGGCTCGGCGATTTTGCTCTCTTCACGGGGAGGTCGTTCCGCTCGGCCCTGCATTCGCGGAGGCTGGCCCGGCGTGTTGTGCGGGCGATCTACGAGCAGGGCGCGCTGTGCCTGCCGGTGATTCTCATCGTTGGCATCTTCACCGGGCTGGTGCTGGGATTGCAGGGCTACTACGTGCTCAATCGCTTCGGCTCGGAGGGCCTGCTCGGCTCGCTCGTTTCGCTCAGCCTCGTCCGTGAAATGGCGCCGGTGCTGGCGGCACTCATGCTCGTGGGTCAGGCGGGATCGGCGCTCGCGGCGGAACTCGGCATCCAGCGCAACTCGGAGCAAATCGTCGCGCTCGAGACAATGGGCGTGAGCAGCCACGGCTACCTCGTGGCTCCGCGCCTGATCGCGGCGATCTTCGTCTTTCCGCTGCAGACCGCGCTCTTCGTCGCGATCGGCTTGTGGGGCGGCAGCCTCTCCGGCTCGCTCCTGCTCGGCGTGGACTCCGGCATCTACTGGTCGTCGGTGGAACGTGCGGTCGAGGCGCCGGACGTGCGGGAGTGTTTTTTGAAAGCGGCGACGTTCGGCCTTTTGACCATCAGCCTTTGCGCCTACCACGGATTTTACGCGGACCGCAATAAATCCGCCACCGGCGCCCGCGCAGTGAGCGCCGCCACCACGCGCGCGGTCGTGCATGCGAGCATCATCGTCCTCGTCGCCGATTACGTGATCACCTCGTTTCTCGTCTGATGATGGACGCCCCAAAAACAGACCTGCTCCTCGAAGTCGAAGGCCTGCACAAGCGCTTCGACGACCATGTCGTGCTGGCCGGCGTCGGGCTTGTGGTGCGGCGCGGCAGCATGTTCACCGTGCTCGGCCCGAGCGGCGCGGGCAAGTCGGTCTTCCTCAAATGCCTCGCGAATGTCGTGGCCCCGGACGAGGGCGCAATCCGCTTCGACGGCCGATCGCTTGGTCCGTCGGACCCCGCCGCGCGCGCGGATTTTCAGCGGCGCTGCAGTTTCCTCTTCCAAAGCAACGCACTCTTCGATTCGTTGACGGCATTGGAGAATGTGTCGCTCCCGCTCGAACAAACGACGAAACTCGCCGACCATGAAATTCGCGAACGCAGCCTCGAAGCCTTGCGGCAGCTCGAGATCGAAAATTTTCGCGACCGCTATCCCAGCCAGCTTTCCGGCGGCATGCAAAAACGCCTCGCCCTCGCGCGGGCCATCGTCACGCGGCCGGAGCTTGTTTTTTTCGACGAGCCGACCGCCGGTCTCGATCCGCTGCGCCGCAACGCCGTGTTCGCCATGATCGCCAAATACCAGCGCCAGTTCGCCTTCACCGCGGTCGTCGTCACGCACGACGTGACCGAGGCGCTCATCGCCAGCGACCGCGTCGCGCTCCTCGACCAGGGCCGCATTTGCTTCGAGGGCACGCCGGCGGAATTCTCCGCCTCCACCCACCCCGTGGTGCTCGGCTTCCGCGACAGCGCGGCGGCACTTGGCAACGCTCTTGCTTCGATTCGCAGCGGCGACAGTCTTTCAACCAGCGACACATGACCAAAAACAGGCTCGAAATTTACGTCGGCATCTTCGTGCTGCTGGGCATCGCGGCGGTCGCATGGCTCACTTTGAAACTCGGCTCGGGATCACTCATGGGCGGCGACACGTATCTCATCGAAGCCCGCTTCACCGATGCCGGCGGCCTGCACAACGGCAGCAGCGTGATGCTCGCCGGCGTCACCGTAGGCCGTGTGGAGACCGTGCGCATGGACCCCGCGGACTACAGCGCCATCGCCACGCTTCGCATCGCGTCCCTCCTCCGGCTTCCGACCGATTCCATGGCCTCGATCAAGACCACCGGCCTCATCGGCGACAAACACGTCACGCTTTCCCCCGGCGCCGACGACACGTATCTCGAACCCGGCGCGCGTATTACCATGACGGAATCGGCAGTTGATCTCGAATCATTGATCGGCAAGACCGCTTTTGGCAGCGTTGACAAGAACGCCGTCCCAACACCAGCACCATGAAGCAACTCACGCTCCTCCTGCTCGTTTCATTGATCCTTTTCCGCACTGCCTCCGCATCCACGGAGGAAGCGGAGAAGCGCCTGCACACCGTGGTGGATGCCGTCGTGAAGATCGCCGAGGGCTCTTCCAGCAACAGCGGCCTCGCGGAAAAACTGCGCCCGCTTTTGCAAAAATATTTGAGCTTCGATGCCATGACGCGCCGCGCGGTCGGGCCCGGATGGCGCCAGTTTTCGAAGGCGCAGCAGAGCGATGCGATCGGGCTCTTCACGACGTTGATCATCCGCACCTACGCGACCAAATACACTCCCGGCGAGCACCCGGCCATCACCTACAAAACCGCGACGGAGCCCGCGCCCGGCCGCGTCGAGATTCCCACCACGCTGGTCTACAAGGGGAGCCGCTACTCGGTCATTTATCGCATGGAGGCGGCCGAGGGCTGGCGCATCACCGATGTCGTAGCCGAGGGCGTGAGCCTCGTCGCGAATTACCGGTCGCAATTCGACGCGCAATTCAAAAAAGGCGGCGCCACCGCCGTTCTCAACTCGCTGACGCAAGCCGTGGACCATCCAAAATGAAAATCCCACTCCTGCCCCTGCTGCTCGCAATTTCGATTCCGCTCGTGACGGGTTGCTCGTCCGCCGGCAAAAAGCCCGCGGCGCCTGTCGCAGCGGCCATCGGCGGCGACGACAAATCCGTGAAGCCCGCGGATGGCAAGTCCGTCGCCACCACAACCGACGACCTCGACGAATACACCGTCGCCACGGTCGCCGACCCGCTGGAGCCGCTCAACCGCGCGACCTTCATGCTCAACCACGGCATCTACACCGTCATTGTGCGCCCCGTGTCGAAGGGCTACCAGGCCGTGGTTCCGAAGTTCGCGCGCCAGGGCATCTACAACGCCTACGAAAATGTGAAGTTCCCGATCCGCGTGATCAACGACGTGCTGCAGTGGAATTGGAAACGCGCGGGGCTGGAGACCGCGAAGTTCGTGGTGAATTCCACGGCTGGCATCGGTGGTCTCGGACGCCCGTCGGACCATATTGCCATGATCGCCGACGTGCCCTCGACCGATACCGGCGTGACCCTCGCGAAATGGGGCATCGGCAACGGCATCTACCTCGTGCTGCCCGTGCTCGGCCCGAGCACCGTGCGCGATACCGTCGGCCTCGCGGGCGATTACGCGCTGAATCCGATCACGTGGATTTGCTTCGTCTATGGCGACTACGACTGGATCGTCGCGATTCCCGCCGTGAACACGACGCGTTCCCTGCCCGCCCAGATGGACCTCTACGACTCGATCACGAAGGACTCGCTGGACCGCTATCTCGCCGTCCGCAGCGCCTACATCCAATACCGCAAGCAAGCCGCCGCGAAGTAGAGGGCTTCGTTT
>JBOHXO010000414.1:0-1892 GCA_050737475.1 Chthoniobacterales bacterium | reverse complement strand
CTACAACGCGGGTTACTTCGGCCGGAATACGATCGTCGCCAACGTCGAAGGCGGCCACATCTGGGGCGGCCACGAGGCCTTCGACCGCACCGGGTTCCTTCTTCCGGGCTCGCCGGCGATTTCCATCAATGCCACGTCCAATCCCGTCACCTCGCCGGACCTGGGACAACTGGATTTTCACGCGACAATGGTCGGCCATGTGCTGGCCGGCACGGGCTCCACGGGCGACGGCGACCTCACGCTTGTCGGCGCGGGCATGGCGCCGTTTGCGACATTGTGGTCCGGCGCCATCGCCACGACCTTCGACCAGGACCCTGATCACACCGGTGAATTCGAAATCAGCGACGAATCGTTTTTGCTGCCCTACAAGACGTTTTTCCAGGGACAGCTCGGGCAAAAACCGGACGTGATCAACAGCAGTTGGGGCTTCGACGATCCCAGTGGCACCGCGAAGGAGACGCGCATTCTCGACGGCCTCGCCGCGGCGAATCCCACCGTCGCTTTCGTGAAATCCGCGGGCAACGGCGGCACGGACTCCGCTCCCGGCGGCCCCGGCTCAGGCTACAACGGCATCACCGTCGGCTCGCTGGGCGGCCTCACGGACGCGAATCCCTTCATGCGGCCGTCCGATTTTTCCTCGAGCAAGCCCGCCGATTTCTTCAATCCCGAAACCAACACGACGATCACCGGCGTGCGCGCGGCCGTGAGCATCGCCGCGCCCGGCGAGGAGTTGTTCCTCGCGGCCTACCTCGGAAAATCCGGCTCGCTCGCGAGTCGTGCGGACATCATCGGCCCGGACGGAAATCCCGCGACGGACCTGTATTTCGTCAACGCGGCGGGCACGAGTTTTTCGTCGCCGATCGTCGCGGGCGGCGTCGCGCTGCTGAAGGACGTTTCGTATGGCGGCGCCTATCTCGTCGGCCAGCCGGAAGCGCGCGACACTCGCGTCATCAAGTCCGTGCTCATGGCCGGCGCGAAGGCCACGACGGGCTGGGACAATGGCCAGCACGACGTCGGCGGCGTGATCACGACCACGCAGGCGCTCGATTACGCGACGGGCGCGGGTGCGCTCGACCTCACCTCGTCGGTTTTCATTTACGTGGACGGCACCACCAATGTGCCGGGCGAGGGCGGCGGCACGATCGAGGGAGAAGGCTGGGACATCGGCACCGTGGCCCTCGGCACCGGGAACAACTATTTCTTCGACCTCTCGTTCGACGGCCACACCGAGCTGACCGTTTCGTTGAACTGGTTCGTCGAGCGCGTGTTCAACGACGCCACCGGCGACGCAACCGAGCAGAGTTTTGCGAATCTCAACCTGCAGGTGTGGTCCGTCACGGCAGGCCTGTTCACGAACAAGGTCGCCGAGTCCGCCTCGCTCTACAACAACTCGGAATTCCTGCGCCTGCTCCTGCCGGGCGCGGGCAGCTACGGCCTGCGCGTCACGTTCGACAACGTCGCCTACGATCTCTCCCATACGCTCAACTCCGAGAAATATGCCATCGCGTGGACGACGAGCTCCGTGCCCGAGCCGGGCACATGGGGCGCCGCCATCGCGCTGGCGCTCGCAGTCCTTGTCATTCAGCGCAGGCGCAGACTTCCCATCGCCCATCGAACGCGCTAAACCACCGCGCATGTGGTTTCTCTATGCGATGCTGGCCTCGGTTATCTGGGGCGTGAGCTACGCGGCCAGCGGCAGGGCCATTGACCGCGGCGTTTCGCCCACGCTTTTCTTTACGCTCTACGCAGGCTTCGGCGCGTTGATGGGACTTTCCGTGCTCGCTGTCATGGGCAAACTCGCGACCATTCCCGAGGAAATCCGCAGCATCGGCAAGGAGTGGCCATGGCTCGCCATCGCGGTCGTTGCCTCCGGCGTGGGCGCGCTGTTCATC